>JAKAMP010000142.1 GCA_021812865.1 Bacteroidota bacterium
CCAGGAAAAGGCAAACCTGCTGTACGAGGAAATTGAAAGAAATAAGCTTTTCAAATCGAATATTCCCAACAAAGAGGACCGTTCGATTATGAATGTATGCTGGGTATTGAATGAAGAATTCAAAGAACTGGAAGAAGAATTCCTTACTTTTGCCAAAACTAAAAGCCTGGTAGGTATTAAGGGACATCGTTCTGCCGGCGGATTCAGGGCTTCATTATATAATGCCCTGCCCAAAGAAAGCGTGGTGGCATTGGTGCAGGCAATGCAGGAATTTGAAAAAATGAAACTGAAATAATTCGGGCAGTAATGCCGGTTGACAAAAGGCAGTGGAAACGCTGCCTTATTTTTCTTATACAACTTAAATCTCTCATCCATGAAAAAAGTGCTGTTGGCGACTGAGAAACCATTTGCAGCCCCTGCCGTAACAGGCATTAGGAAAGTTTTCAGCGATGCCGGCTATGAACTTTCTGTTCTGGAGAAGTATACGGGGCAGGAACCTTTGATCCAGGCTGTTAAAGTGGTCAATGCTATGATTATCAGGAGCGATGTGATTGACCGGAATGTAATTGAGCAAGCACCGAATCTGAAAATTGTTGTACGTGCAGGCGCCGGGTACGACAATATTGACCTGAATGCCTGCACTGAAAAGGGAGTTGTAGCCATGAACACACCGGGACAGAACTCGAATGCCGTGGCTGAACTCCTCTTCGGTATGATGCTGTACACTGCGAGAAAACAATTTAACGGGGATTCCGGCACCGAACTGAGAGAAAAATCGATAGGAATTCATGGATTTGGCTGGGTGGGGCGATATGTAGCTGCCATTGCCAAAGGCTTCGGTATGAAAATCCATGCTTATGATCCGTATGTGGATGCTACAGTTTTTGAAAAGGAAGGAGTAACTGGCCATAAAGACCTGCAGTCTCTCTATGAAAGCTGCCAGTTCATTACCCTGCACATTCCGCTTACCGACACAACGAAGGAAAGCGTTAATTATTCCCTGCTTTCAAAAATGCCCAAAGGCGCAACCCTCATCAATACGGCCAGGAAAGAGGTGATTTCTGAATCTTCACTACTCCAAATGTTTGAAGAAAGAAATGATTTTACATACCTGGCTGATGTTCAGCCTGACTGCGCCCAGAAAATTGCCATTTTATATCCCGGCCGCTACCTGTTCACCCCTAAGAAAATGGGCGCCCAGACCGAGGAAGCCAATAACAATGCCGGAATAGCGGCAGCAAAACAGATCGTCAACTTCTTCGAGAAAGGCGACGTATCCTGTAAAGTAAACTGATTGTTCCATATTAATTCTTTCAAAATAATTATGGCCATCCTGAAACCCTTCCGCGGTATACGGCCGGTAAAAGAAAAAGCCGCACGGATCGCTTCCCGCCCCTATGATGTGCTTAACAAGCAGGAAGCCCGCGTTGAAGCCGGCAATAACGATCTTTCATTCCTGCATGTAGTGAAACCCGAAATTGATCTTCCCGATTCCGTTTATGAATATGATCCTCAGGTCTATGCAAAAGGAAAGGATAATTTTTCGAAAATGTTTGCCAACGGAACATTTTTCCAGGAAAAGGAAGAATTCCTGTATGTGTATGCCCAGACAATGAACGGGCGCACACAATATGGTTTGGTGGGATGTGCCGCAGTGGAGGATTATCTGAACAATGTGATCCTGAAACATGAGCTGACACGGCCCGATAAAGAGGAAGACAGGAAAAACCACATTCGCATGAGCAACCTGAACTACGAACCGGTTTTCTTTGCTTATCCCCGGGTTCCGGAGATCGATTCCATTATTTCTTCAGTCACATCCACTCCTCCTGAGTATAACTTTACTGCCGATGATGGTTTCGGGCATCATTTCTGGGTAATAAGCGATAAACTGAAAATATCCAGGCTGGTGGAACTTTTCAAGGGCATTCCGCATACCTATGTGGCCGACGGGCACCATCGTACAGCTGCTGCAGCCCTTGTCGGCCAGGAAAGAAAACTTCAGAACCCTTCACACCAGGGAGATGAGGAGTATAATTACTTTCTTGCCGTGCATTTCCCTGAAAACCAGCTGGCTATTATCGATTACAACCGCATAGTGAAAGACCTGAACGGGCTCAGTGAAACGGAATTCATTTCGCGACTGAAGGAATACTTCACCGTTGAGAAAAAAGGCACAGCGATTTACACGCCTGAATACCTGCATCAGTTTTCCATGTATCTCGGAGGACAATGGTATTCCCTGAAGGCTAAGGAGGGCACTTTTGACGATCATGATCCTATTCGCTGTCTCGATGTGACCGTTCTTTCAGAATATGCCCTGGCCAGGATACTCGACATCACGGATCTGAGAAAATCAAAACGGATTGATTTCGTTGGTGGGATCAGGGGCCTGGCTGAATTGAAGAGAAGGGTTGACAACGGAGAAATGGCAGTTGCTTTTGCCCTGTACCCGGTAACCATGAAACAGCTTATGGATATCGCCGACAGCGGAAACATCATGCCACCCAAAACCACATGGTTTGAACCTAAACTGCGGTCGGGACTGGTGCTTCATTCTTTAGAGTAGATAGTCCCGAAGGATAATCATCTCTATTTATGGGTATAGCCGAAAACATACAGCGCCTTCGTGCTACCCTGCCCGGGCATGTAACCCTGGTGGCCGTTTCAAAAAACAGACCGGTAAGCGATATCCTTGAAGCATTCCAGGCAGGGCAAAGAGACTTCGGCGAAAACAAGGTTCAGGAGTTACTCGTTAAACACCCGCAGCTTCCATCCGATATTCGCTGGCACCTCATCGGACATCTGCAGACCAATAAGGTGAGGAGCATGCTTCCTCTGGTTCATTTGGTACATTCGGTCGACAGCTATAGGCTGTTGAAGGAAATCAATAGGGAATCTGCAAAAATGAACCGCGTTACAGCCTGCCTGCTTCAGTTTTACATTGCCAGCGAAGAATCAAAATTTGGATTCAGCCTCGATGAAGCAGTGCAGATGCTGGAGGATTCTGAATATCGTTCCCTGCGAAATGTTTCTGTGCGGGGCGTAATGGGTATGGCTACTTTTACTGATAATCAAGAAACGGTGAGGCAAGAATTCAGGGAATTATTGCGTATTTTCACTTTCCTGAAGGAAGAATACTTTGTATCCTCTTCGGAATTCCGCGAGGTATCCATGGGAATGTCCGGGGATTATCGATTGGCAGTGGAGGAGGGAAGTACCATGGTGCGCATAGGTACATCCATATTTGGCGAGCGGACTAAATAACCCCGGTAAATATGCCTGATTTAAAAACTGCTTATCTCGGATGCAGTTAAAGAATCCTTTTGTCGTTAGCAGTTCAGGGCTAACCGACAATATAAAGAAAATAATAGAACTGGAAGAATATGGAGCTGCCGCCGTGGTGCTGAAATCGCTTTTTGTAGAGCAGATCAGGTTTGAAGCCGGAGGAATGATCGACAGCGCCGGATAACCGGAAGCAGCCGATTATATCACGAATTATTACATGGAAAAAATGCGCTGGATGCATACCTCAGTATGATTCAGCGTGCCAGGAAAGAGGCCAGTATTCCTGTGATGGCAAGCATCAATTGCATATCAGCATCTGAATGGGTTGATTTTGCTGAACGTATACACGATGCCAGGGCCGCTACGAAGTTATTGCTGGCAGGCGCCGATGCGGTGATGGTTTGTTCTGCATTGTGCCTGAATGGACCGGAATATCTGAAACAGTTGATTGACGGTCTGGCTGAGTGGATGGATACTCATCATTTCAAATCCATAGGGGATTTCAAGGGTGGAATGAATTATGCGAAAATCGAGAATCCATCCATATACGAACGGTCGCAGTTTATGCGATATTTCTCCAATTTCCATTGATATAAAAGGAAAAACGAATAATTGCCAGGTTCCTGCCCTGCAGGGGAGGGTATAACTATTTACAATACATTCCGATGTACTCACTTGCGCCCTGGTGGCCCAAATCTCGTGCTTTCTTCCAGTCAGCGCAGGCTCCCTCTTGGTCACCCTTGTAAAAGCGTGCCAATCCTTTGTTGTACCATGTCTCGGGCAGATCGGGGTTTAGATCGAGGGCCTGGCCGAAATCCTGTATAGCTGCATCGAGGTTTCTCATTTCAAAATAGGTCAGTCCCCTGGCATGATAATATTCAGGTTTTGAAGGATTTTTCTTGATCAGCGGATTAAATTCTGCCAGGGCATCATCGAATTTATTCAGTTCATAATAGATCTGCCCGGCTTCATAGGCAGCCTCCTCGCTTTCAGGGAAGAAAGCTTTGTACATTTGAATATCTTTCAGCGCCTGGTTATAATCTTCATACCGCTTGTAGGCTTCTGCCCGTTTAAGGTACAGATCGAACAATTCCGGTTTCAGCTTCAGGGCTTTGGTGAAATCATCGATGGCTTTGCGGTCTTTCCCCAGGTCGGTGTACACCATCCCCCTTTCTGCATAATAGCTTGCATTTCTTTTATTCAGGGAGATGGCAGTGCTGTAATCATCCAGGGCGCTTCGCTTGTTCCCCAGCGCATTGAAAGCCCTGGCTCTCGACACGTAAAGATCATACGATTTAGGGTAATGCAGCAGGGCCTTGTTTACAAAATCCACGGCTTCGACATTGTCCCCTGAATTCACCAGGTAATTGGCATCGGCCGTGGTCTTTTCACTTTTGTTGTACCATTCATTCTGCCACAGGGATATCCAGTCTTTATATTTGTCAAGGCCCGAAAAGGCATCTTCCACTTTGATTACGCTTTCAGGCACTTTGTATGGTGATTCAAGGTGGTTCCTCAGATAATATATCGTGTTCTCAATATTCCCTTGTTTTGCGTAACATTTGGCGAGGTCATAGCTTGCTATGGCCGGTTTCGCTTTTTCTGCTTCGAGAAAATCCTTTATGGCATTGTCATATTGTCCCTTCAGGTAATAGATACGACCGAGATTTAGCAGGCATTGCGTTTTAAGGTTCTCATCCTGCAAGCCTTCCGTGAAATGCTGTATGGCTGAGGTATAGTCTTTCTGGTTCATGGCAGCCACTCCATGGAGATAGGCATCGGGTTGCGATACGGCAGGAAGCTGACTTGCAATGTACAATAAAATGCCAGATACAATTGTTTTACCTTTCATCTTGCCAAATCATTAGATCATGTTGCATGTTTTTATTTATCTGTGAAAACATGTATAAAACCCACGATACTTCTTGGCTGGAGTCCGTCCAGACGCGGTTCATATACATCACAGATATAATAATACACACCAGGAGAAACAATGGATTTGCTCCTGTAATCGCGTCCATCCCAGTTGATGAGCGGATCTGTGGTTTTGAAAACCAGCTGACCCCAACGGTTGTATATCCGCATATTCACCGTTTTCACAAAGTTATTGCGGTTAACAGCAGTAAATACATCATTTATTTCATCACCATTCGGGGTAAATACGTTGGGCAGTGAATAGAAACTGCATTCATCCACACAGGCTCGTATGCTTGGTTTGCTTTCGTTATTGAATGAGTCGATGGCCGTAACAGTATAGCAACCGGCAATACTGGCAACCGGATAATGATTGTAGGATGTGTCTGTGGCACTGTTTTTGGTGGCGATCAGGTCCATTGATCCGTCCAGGGTGGGAGAATAATAAATGTTATACCTGACCACATCATTGGCGCAGCTGTTGTTGGGATTGGTCCATACCAGGGCATTGAACATGCTGTCGCACCGCGAGGTGACAGATAAATCAGGCGGGCAGGGTGCGATGCTGTCGATGGGCGTGGTACAGGTAATATGGGAATAATTCCAATTTGGAAGCATGAGCCCTTCCGCTTCCCTGAAACCGATACTCTTCGCCTGGTAACAATAATTCACTCCGTTTTTCAGGCCTGTATCCGTAAATTTTTCATTGTCGGTATATCCTATGGAATCGTAGGAAGCCGTATTGTCATTATACCTGTAAATAGTATACCGGGTGTTGATCCAGGGAACACTTTTCACGAATTCAAAATCAATGATATTGTCTTTCCCGGTGAGTTTCATGTTCAGGGAAGAGGCAATTTCCTGCTGTTTCCCCAGCAACCGTCTGTCCCCCGGAGCATTGTTATACAGGTCGACTCGGTATGAATAGGGGTAAATGGTTGTATTGAGGTTTTTATCGAGGTAAACCGTATCATTGAGATTACTGGTCTGGAATGAGTCTATGGGCACCAGGTTTTTCCCGAACAAATCCTGCGAACGAAAGATAATATACTCATAGGGGCCGTTAGCAGGAATAGTATCGAGATATCTGGGTTTTGCCCAGCTTACGCGAATGATACCGTCCGTTGTACCGGATTTGTCCACGCTAACCTGCATCAGTGCGGGAAGTCCGGGAACTAAGGTGGTACACACTTCATCGGAAACTACGCTTTTTGCACTGTTCGGGTACAAGGCCACTACCCTGTAACAATAAGGGTTGCCCTGCGCAAGTCCTGTTCCATTGTTATTATCAATATATACCGTGTCAAGCCGGGATTTTGTCTGTCCGATTTTCGTGAACCCTGCATCGGCAGGAAGGCCTGTCTGGCAGGAATCAGGAGAGAACCCGGATGGAGAGATTTTCCGGTATACCTCATATCCGGTTATATTGGTGCATTGGCCGGGGGACCAGGAAAGCAGAACATTATTGCTCCCGGGTCTTGCCTGGAGATTGGCAGGCGGATCGGCAATCACCCTGATATTAAATGTTTTGATGTCGGTAAGCCCGATGTCGTTAAGGGTATCCTTAGCCCTGATGAGTACCTGGTATGCCCTGTCGCGCACATCCACGCAGCCGGTGTGCCACTGGAAATGGTATTTGGCATAGCCCCGGTGCGACTCAATCAGCTGCATGGTGGCAGCATTAGGATTAATAATGAAGGGACCTCCGGCCCAGCTCACCAGGATGGAATCATTATTGGCATCAGTAACTATGATGTCCTGGTCAATGGTGGTACCGGCATGAACACAGTAATCGGGAACCGGGGCAATAACCGGTGGAATATTATTGGTGCGGTAAACATCAATCTGCATATCCCTTTCCACGGCTGCCAGTTTCACGCCCTTTCTCC
>JAKAMP010000143.1 GCA_021812865.1 Bacteroidota bacterium
ATGATCAAGAACGATCAGGTCAGGATGCTCTTGCAGATGTTTCAGGCACTCTTCCCCGGTAAAATAGCACTTCACGGTGTAGTTTTTCCTGCTTTTAAAAGTATACTCGAGCAGGTTCAGGATCATTTTGTCATCATCAACAAAAAAGATCAGCTTTTCCTTTTGAGACATTCTCGTTAAGATAAGGAGGTAATAAGGGTTTTTGATGAAACGATAAAAATAATGAAAAGTTACGATAATCTATGCACTGTGCGATGGCTTAAACCCTCATTCCCCAAAACGGAATCGAATACGAGGCAGGCTATTCATGGGACAAACAGCAGGCAATCTGTTGTTTGATAATCGGATGAGCGGCAAAATATGGATTTTTAAATCTTCAAATGGCCACGAAGTCACATCGGGAACCATGTTACTCAACCGTTTTGGTGATTTGGTAATTTCTTTGATTTGTATCTTCTAGTTTCCACACGAAACATGCGGCCGAAAAATGTTTCTTTCTTCAGGCGGGTATGTACTTATATACCTTGTCTGACCTTCGCACCGGCTCTTTCACAGGTATGGTAAAAAGATCGCCTTTGACTATATCTGAGGAAGGATTTTCGTGAATGCGCAGGTCTTCTACGATCATTTCGATCACGCCGGTGGTAGGTCCTGTAATGAGTATCTCATCTCCCCGCGCAAGGGTGCCTGTTTCGGCCAGTATTTCGGCAATGCCACTCCTGGCAAAGTAATTTCTGACTTTGCCCACGTAAGTTTTCTTTCTTGTGGCTTTTGATCCGTAAACATTACTCCATTCTCCGAGAGGTTGGCCGAGATAATAGCCATCCCAGAATCCGCGGTTAAATACGCGTGCCAGGCGCGTATTCCAGTCGGCAATCTTTTCAGGTGTGAAGGTGCCTTCTACACAGGCCTGGATAGCCTCATGATAACATTGAGTGGTGGTTTTGACATATTCAGGGGATCTTGCCCGCCCTTCAATTTTCAATACGGTTACACCCGAGGCAAGAATCTTGTCCAGGAAGGATATGGTGCAGAGATCTTTGGGCGACATGATATACTGGTTGTCGATCAACAGTTCCTTGCCGGTTTCCTTTTCTGTGACAATATACTCCCGGCGGCAAACCTGTATGCATTCTCCGCGGTTGGCCGAGTGTCCGTACTGATGTAGGCTGAGGTAACATTTTCCGGAGATAGCCATGCACATGGCTCCATGTATGAAAAGTTCCGTTCGCATAAGTCGCCCTGACGGACCCATGATGGAATTTTCTTTGATGGCCCGGTTGATCCCTTCGATTTTGTCGAGTGTGAGTTCACGCGCAAGGACCACCACATCGGCGTAAGGAGAGTAGAAGCTCAGGCTTTCCGCATTGCTTATATTAAGCTGCGTGGAGAGATGAATCTCAATGCCTTTGCTTAGCCCATACTGCAGGACTGACTGGTCGGAAACGATGATGGCAGTAATATTTGCTTCTTTTGCCGCATCCATAATTTCACGCATAGAGATCAGGTCTTCATCATACAGAACGGTATTCAGCGCCAGGTAGGTTTTCAAGTTATGGGACGAGGCAATGCCGGCAATTTTTCTCAGGTCGGACAGGGTGAAATTGAAGGAAGATTTGGAACGCATATTCAACTTCTCCACGCCGAAATACACGGCATTGGCTCCTCCCTGGATGGCTGCCATGAGTGATTCATAGGAACCCACCGGCGCCATCAGCTCAATATCTTTACGTTGCAATTGCATTGCCTGTATTTACAATAAAATGGTGCGGCTCATCTCCTCAGCATGATTCTGAATGTCGTTCCCTTGTTGATCTCAGAGTGTACGACAAACAGCCTGCCGCGGTGATAATTTTCCACAATCCTCTTGGCCAGGCTCAGTCCAAGCCCCCATCCCCGTTCCTTTGTGGTAAAGCCGGGCTTGAAAACTGTTTTATAAAGCGACTTGGGCATTCCCTTTCCATTGTCGTTGATATCGATGGTAACCCATTTCGGGGCAAGGGACAAGCGGATCTCAATTTTTCCCGACCCTTCGATGGCATCGATGGCATTCTTGCAGATGTTTTCAATTACCCACTCAAACAGGGCCGGACTAAGTGGAATGATCACCTGTTTTTCGGCGAATTGCATTTCGAAAGCAACCTTGCGGGAGGAGCGAGATGAAAGGTATTCCACGGCTTTCTCAATATGCTCAGCTACGTTTGCATGGGTAAGTTTTGGTGAAGATCCTACCTTGGAAAATCTTTCGGTGATTTTCTCAAGTCTTTTCACATCCTTATCCAGTTCCAGGACCACGTTCTGTTCCACTCCCTTCGTTTTCAGGTATTCTATCCACCCCATCAGGGAGGAAGTAGGCGTTCCGAGCTGGTGGGCAGTTTCTTTGGTGAGTCCCACCCACACCTTGTTTTGTTCAGCTTTTCTCGAAGAACTGAAAGCCAGGTAGGAAACGCCGATGAAAAGGAGGATCACCCCCAGCTGAATGTAGGGATAAATAATAAGTTTCTGCAGGATCACCGAATTTCTGAAATAGATGTAGTTTTTGATCCCAAAGCCGGGCTCAATCACGATGGGTTCATTCTGCTCCTTCATGATGCGGAGCTGCTTGGCCAGGTATTTGGGATCGAGCGATTTTACCGAGTCTAGGTTACGGAAGGCGATGATATGATCGAGGCTATCGGCCAAAATTATGGGGATGGTTCGGTTGTCCTGCATGACCTCAAATGCAAAACTCGCATCCTTAGTGGTATCCTCAAAATTCACCAATTCACGGGTGGCCTTTGCCCAAAGCTCAACTTTCTTTCTTTCCTCGAAGGAGAGTTTCGATACCAGAACATTGGTATAGTAGAGCGATGATACACCAATGATGCAGGCAGCGCCTAACAGGATGAGTTTCCATCGTTGTTTCTGTGCGTATATATTCATGGACAATCGGTATGGTTGAATGGGTATCTATTCCCATTCGATTCTTAGTTTAGCCGTATCTGTCGGTTCCTTATGGGTTCTGGTACGCGTTTTTTTCTTCTGATTGCTATCAGAGGCAGCCTTTCCATTCTGGTATTTCTGCTCATCCCATTCGATCACGAAGTTGTTTTTTGCTGAACCGTTATCCTTCTGGAAAGAAAGAGAATCCTTCTTGAAAAGTCCGAATTCCTTGTTCAGGATCGACTTGACCTGTATTTTTTCTTTCTTCAGGTTCTGGATCATATTCTGCGTAGCCTGCCGGGTATCATAGGATACATGGTAGTTATCGATATTGCCCTTGACCAGCAAGGGAAGGTTGATTTTACGGTTTCCCGAGGTTTCCATGATGCCGAATTCATCCATTTCTTTCTGTGCACTTCTGGCCTTCCTGTATAACTGTTCAGAAAGAGAAACCTGGAGTTTATACGTAAAATTATTGTCAAAATCGTGAACCCCTGAACCAAGAATGTCGAACGTGACTGATTCGATATCCATTTGGGGAATGGTGATTACCCTATTTCGAATAAGAATATCGCTTTGCAACTTAGTGAAAAAAATATGCTGAAGTTCAGAAACATTGATATGCTTTGAAAGTCCGTTCAAAGGCTCGAATCCGATCAGTTCACCGTTATCCACGGTGAGATTGCCATCGGCCAAGATGGAAGGGGAGGAGATAATAAAAGAATTGTTCCATTCCGAGGTAAAATTAAGGAATCCCGAAACTTTGCCTTTCAGGTGTTTGTCAATCAGCACCGTCTGGCCAAAATTTTTAAAGGTGTAAAACAGGGTGGTGATATTGATCTTGTCGAGTTTAGCCTGTGTACGGAGGATAAAATTCAGATCGGGTTTCTGAAGGAGAATGGCGCTTCCGCTGAGGTTTCCCTCCATGGTCTCGAAGTAAAGTGACTTCAGGTCGAAGAGCCTCGGCTGGTACGAAACCTTTCCCGAGACATGGGTGGCGGAGAACCGGTCCATGCCAAAATGACTGGCTTTGAAATACAGATCAAGATCAATGGTCTGGGGAAAGACGATTTTGGATGAATCAGTTCCGCCTGCATTGCTGGCGGCAAACATTTTTCCAAGGTCGAAATCCTCACTTGAAACAGAACCAAGAATGCTGAGCCTTCCATTATTCTGAAGCAACCAGGGCATGAAATTTCTTAATATCCCTGATCCTTCCATGTGGTTTCCATCCAGTTCTGCCGACAGGCTGTCCACACTCCAGTCCTCGTCAAGCTTCAACCGGCAGCTCAGTTCCGACACGCCAAGAAGGATCTTTCTATTGGTGATCTGGATATGCTGAAGCGCCAGTTCTCCCTGGTAGTCGAAGTCTGCAAAATCGGCAGCCCTAATGGTTTTAAGACTGGTAAATCGACCTTTAGCCTGCAGGGAGCCTGAAACCTTACCATGAAAAAAGCCCAAAGTATCATTTGGCAGTAGGGTTCTAAGGTCATCGAGGTCTATGGCGCCTTTCCATCTGAAAACAAAGGCGGGTGAGCTGAGCGGCTTAAGGGAGAAAGCCAGGCGGAAAGGATTCCCGTGGATGGTGCCCGAAAGCCTATCAATCCGTAAGGTTGAAGTGGAGGCGTTGTTCATCACCCCATTGCTGAAGGCAACAGAAAAGCCTGCATGCATAATTTCAAGACCGTTGACCTGGAATGATGCCTGCTCAACATCACTTTTCGCAGTAATTTCAATGTGGGGCTGCTGTCCTCCCGATACGGGGCCTTTAATAATTCCCCTGAATTCTGCATTTCCCCTGGCTTTATACGGCAGAACCAAAGCACTGACCTTGGCAGGTAAGATGCCCATAAGGTTGCTGAGTTGCAGATGATCGGAAGAAATTTTCAGATCAACAAAAGGTTGCTGATCGCCTTGGTAGAGCCCCGTGATGAAAAAGGCATTCCCGGCAAGGGTAATTTGGCCATTGAGCAGATCAATCCTTTTGCCTGCAATCTTAACCGGCAGTATGGCATCCAGGGACTTGCGGAGAACATAGTTCACAGAATCGATACAGAACTCATCCACTGCACCGGAAATATTTGCCAATATAGAATAATTGTCCGAGGCAAGGTCGCCCCTGATGTTCGATTTGTCAATTCGAACCTTTAGCTTAACGCTGTCCTTCATCTGCCAGTACATCAACTGAACCCGTGTTAACCGCACACTGGGTAGTTTGAGTTTAATCCCTGAACTTTTTGAACTTGTATCCGTCTTCCAGAATTCATAATTGGCATGCCCGTTCCTGTCTACCGCCAGATTAATGTTTCCTTCCAGCGCATGAAACCTCCTTATCCGGTAGTTTTTCCTGAGAAGATCCATGATGTTGAATTCTATGAAAAGGGAATGAAAGTTAAACAGTGTATCACCTTTCCGATATGCTTCATCCCTGCAATTAAATGAAGGTTCCGTGTGAGCTACAATATTAGTGAATTCAAGCGAAGCAAAGGGGAATTTCCTTATCAGGGAAAACCTGATTTTTTCGGCTTTGATTTCCGTCCGTATGTTTTTATTCAGTTCGCCAAGCAGGGTTTCTGTAATCCTGTTCTGGTATATGATGCTGAGCGAGATAGCTGCAATCAGAAGAAACAGGATGGCTGCAAAAAAGACTAGAAATATTTTTTTAAGCTTTCTGAACACCTATAGAGAAATATTACCCGCAAAATTATGATAAATCTTTAAAACCATCCCGGAGGGTAAAGCGAAACTTATGAGCACAGGCTCGGAACGACAAATTTTATTTATCATTGCATCAAAGGATCATATTTATCGGTTAAATCATGAGAGCAGTAATTCAAAGGGTGAGTGGTGCATCGGTGCAAACTCCTGAAGGATACGAGGCATCCATCGGGAAGGGTGTTCTTTTGCTCATTGGCATTGAAGAGTCCGATACAGACGAAGATATTCGCTGGCTTAGCGGAAAGATTATCAGGCTCAGGATTTTCAATGATAAGGATGGAGTGATGAACCTGAGCATTCAGGAAGTAGGAGGAGAATTCTTGGTAATCAGCCAATTTACTCTTTTCGCCAGTACGAAGAAAGGCAACAGGCCCTCCTATATCAGGGCAGCCAGGCCCGAAACGGCAGTTCCCATATATGAAAGGTTTGTGGAACAACTGAAAACCGACGCTGGGCTACCAGTATTTACAGGAGAATTCGGGGCCCATATGGATGTTTCATTGGTTAATGATGGACCAGTAACCATAATCATCGATACGCAATGGAAAGAATAGTCACCTTACAGGACATGCAGGACAAAACGGATGAATGGATACGTACATACGGCGTGAGGTATTTTAGTGAGCTTACGAACCTCGCCTTGCTGGTTGAAGAGGTGGGAGAACTTGCCCGCGTAATGGCGAGAAAGTTCGGAGAGCAGTCGTTCAAAGAAGGGGAAACCGAAAACCTGTCTGAGGAGATGGCCGATATCCTGTTTGTGATGACTTGCCTGGCCAACCAAACGGGGGTAAATCTGACCGAGGCCATGAACGAAACCTTTCTTAAAAAGACCAGGCGTGATGGGGAAAGGCACTTGAATAACAATAAGCTGAAGTAAACCCGCGATTTTCAGAGCAAATTTTCACCGATAATAGATATCAGCGTCTGGAAGCCAACGGGCTTGGCGATGTAGTCATCGCAGCCTGCGGCCAGGCTACGTTCGCGTTCACCCGCCATGGCATAAGCCGTGAGGGCAATGATGGGCACATTTTCATTGAACTTCCTGATCTTCATCGTGGCGTCATATCCGTCCATTTCGGGCATCTTCACATCCATCAGCACCAGATCGATGGAAGGAATACATTTTTCAACCGCTTCTTTGCCATTACATGCCCAGTGAACCTGCGCTCCTGTTTTTTCAAGCATCTCGTTCAGAAGAATGAAGTTCGATTCTTCATCCTCAGCCACCAGGATGTGCTTACCGGTCCAATTAGGAACGGTCTGTGTGGTGTTTCTACGGATCACACTTTTCACCTCCCGGTTACGTTCCGACTGGTTCGCAGGGATAGTAAAGCTGAAAGTGGAACCATTTCCAGGAGTAGATTCTGCCCATATATGACCTCCCAGCATCTCTACCAGCTTTTTAGAAATGGTCAGACCAAGGCCTGCTCCCCTGTAGAGCCTGCTCCG
>JAKAMP010000144.1 GCA_021812865.1 Bacteroidota bacterium
ATTTCCAGCCGATCCTTGACCTGAGAACCGGCGTCGGGCACGCCTGCGAAGGGCTCATTCGCGGACCAGCGGACACTTTTTTCCATTCTCCGCTCAACCTGTTCAAGGCCGCCAAACGGTTCGGAACCAGCTTCGATGAAGCCCTCTTCCGCTCCACCAACGCCAGAATACTGGAATACAAGGCATCGTACGACCAGGTGAAAACGCGATTCGTGAAGGCGCTCGAGCAGGACAACCTCGAGGAACTCAAGCAGATCATCCTCGACTGCGAGATTGTATGCCCCATCTCCGGAACCCGCAACTGGACCGATGTGCGTAAGTTCAACCTGATGTTCGACACAAAGCTCGGCTCGGTAAGCGAGGAAGCGAGTACCATCTACCTCCGCCCGGAAACGGCACAGGGCATTTTCGTCAACTTCCTTAACGTGCAAAAAACTGGGAGAATGAAGATTCCCTTCGGCATCGCACAGACCGGGAAAGCTTTCCGTAACGAAATCGTGGCCCGCCAGTTCATCTTCCGCATGCGCGAGTTCGAACAAATGGAAATGCAGTTCTTTGTCAAGCCCGGCGAAGAGATGGAATGGTACAACTACTGGAAGGAAAAACGCATACGCTGGCACAAATCGCTTGGCCTGGGCGACGAGAAATACCGTTTCCACGACCACGACAAGCTGGCCCATTATGCCAATGCCGCCACCGATATCGAATTCCATTTCCCCTTTGGTTTCCGCGAAGTGGAAGGCATCCATTCGCGCACCGATTTCGACCTGGGCAACCACTCGAAATTCAGTGGCAAAAAAATGCAGTATTTCGATCCCGAGCTGAACCAGAGCTATGTGCCCTATGTGATTGAAACTTCCATCGGGCTCGACCGAATGTTCCTTTCGGTGATTTCGAATGCCTATACCGAAGAAAAGCTGAAGAAGGAAGATGGCTCAGAAGATGAACGCGTGGTAATGCGCATCCCACCTGCCCTGGCGCCCGTGCAGCTCGCCGTTCTGCCGCTCGTGAAGAAGGACGGTCTGCCCGAGAAAGCCCGGGAAATCATTTCGCACCTGCGGTTCGATTACAACTGCCAGTACGACGAGAAAGACTCTATTGGCCGCCGTTATCGCAGGCAGGATGCCATTGGTACGCCTTACTGCATCACCATTGACCATGAATCGATCGAAAAGAACACGGTGACCATCCGTGACCGCGATACCATGGTGCAGGAACGCGTTGACATCAGCAGGCTTCCCGAGATCATCAGCGGCAAGGCAAGCATGCGCAAATTGCTCGAAAAACTGGCCTGATGCCCAAGGTCCTGATCATAACCTATTACTGGCCTCCCAGCGGGGGCGCCGGCGTTCAGCGCTGGCTCAAGTTTTCCAAATACCTTCATGAATTTGGGTGGTCGGGAATTGTGTACACCCCTGAAAACCCCGAAGCCCCTGCCACAGACCATTCCCTCATGGCCGATGTGTCGCCACAACTGGTGATCATTAAAAGACCCATATGGGAGCCGTACCGCCTGTATAAATTGTTTACCCGCCAGAAGAAAGACCAGCCGGTGAACGCAGGCTTCCTGTCCGAAACGAAGAAACCCGGACTGGCCGAACGATTTTCCGTGTGGCTCCGCGGAAACCTCTTTATCCCCGATTCCCGCCGCTTCTGGATTCGGCCATCTACCCGTTTCCTCAAAAAATACCTTCACGAAAAACCAGTTGATCTTATCGTGTCCACCGGTCCGCCCCACTCCATGCACCTCATCGCCATGGCCCTGCACCGGTCATTGGGTGTGCCCTGGGTGGCCGATTTCCGCGATCCGTGGACCAGTATCGACTATTACAAGGACCTGATGCTTACCCGCCGGGCCGATAACCGTCACCGGAAGCTGGAGAAAAAGGTTCTGCAGTCGGCCGATCACGTGATCACCGTCGGCGAAAGCATGAAAAATGAGTTTGCCGCCCTGGGTGCCAAAAATATCTCCGTGATTACCAATGGCTATGATGAAGCGGATTTCAATGCCGGACACATCATGCCCGGGAATCAGTTCAGCATCGTTCACATCGGAAGCATCAACAAGGACCGGAACCCGCGTCTGCTATGGCAGTGCCTCAGTGAGCTCGTGAAAGAGAATAATCACTTTGCAGAGTCGCTGCAGATAAGGCTCGTAGGCAAAACCGACCTGGACGTGTGGAATGACCTCGAAAAGATGGTGCTCATGCCCTATGTGGAAAGGATCGATTATCTTCCCCATTCGGAAGCCGTTAAGGAAATGTTTTCCGCACAGGTACTGCTTCTGCTCATCAACAATTCCCTTAATGCCAAAGGCATACTTACAGGGAAATTCTTCGAATACCTGGCCTCCCGTCGGCCCATCCTGGCTGTGGGTCCGGTGGACGGCGACATCGCCTCCATACTGAAAGAAACCGGCATGGGCTCGATTACCGGCTTCGACGATAAAGAAGGCATGCTTGCCCAATTAAAAATGCTTTTCTCCCGTTATGAGAAGGGAGAACTGTCCGCCGGCGCCGGCAATACCCTTGCCTATTCGCGCAGGGAACTCACCCGCAGGCTCACCCACCTGTTTAACCAATTTATCTCATGATGAAAATCACCACCATCCTGGGCGCACGTCCCCAGTTCGTCAAAGCGTCTATGGTAAGCAGGCAACTGCAGATGCACGGCATTCCCGAGATCATCATCCATACCGGACAGCACTTTGAGGATAACATGTCCGACATTTTTTTCAGGGAGATGGGGGTGCCGCAGCCTGCATACAATCTCGGCATTCATGGCCTCACGCATGGCGCCATGACCGGCCGCATGATCGAAGAGATCGAAAAGGTGCTCATTGCTGAAAAGCCCGGTATGGTGATGGTGTATGGCGACACCAATTCCACCCTCGCCGGAGCCCTGGCCGCTGTCAAGATGCATATCCCCGTGGCCCATGTGGAAGCCGGACTGAGATCGTTCAATATGGCCATGCCTGAAGAGATCAACCGCATACTCACCGACCGGATATCCAGCCTGCTGTTCTGCCCCACCGACCAGGCTGTGGAAAATCTTCAGAAAGAGGGCTTTGCCAATATGCCCACTCAAATTGTGAAGAACGGCGATGTGATGCAGGATGCAGCCATCTACTTCAGCAACATTGCCCCCCGCCATTCGCAGGTGATCGAAAACCTCGGGCTCACAGGGAAACCCTTCATCCTCTGTACCGTCCACCGGCAGGAAAACACCGATGACCCGGCGCGCCTTTCGGCCATCATCGATGCGCTTAATACCCTGCACAGGGAGATTCCCGTGGTGCTGCCCCTGCACCCCCGTACCCGCAACTTCGTGCGCGACAGGAAGCTGACACTGAATATGAATGTGATCGAACCGGTGGGCTACCTCGATATGATCGAACTGCTCAAACATTCCCGCCTGGTGGTCACCGATAGTGGCGGACTGCAGAAGGAAGCCTTTTTCTTCGGCAAACACTGCCTCACCGCCAGAGATGAAACCGAATGGATCGAACTCGTGGACCATGGCTTCAACCGTCTGGTAGGCGCTTCCAGAGACCTTATCCTGAGCGCCGCCCATGAGTTTCTTGCAAAATCATCCGACTTCAATATAAATCTCTACGGGAACGGTAATGCTTCCGCCGCAATAGCCGAAACACTCTACCGTCAGCTCTGAGAAAAAAGACGGAAAAATCTTACTTCCTGACGCCGTACATGCCAAATCCAAGGTATTCTTCAATGGTCACCTTCATGGAATGGTAGTTCCTTTTGGCATACCAAACGGCAGTCTCTACAGGTGTGTGTTCATGCCTGAATTCGCAGGAGAGCACATCCACGTAACTGATCAGCTGCTCCCTCCAGTTTCTTTTCACGCCTTTGAGCCTCATCTTCAGCAATCCCTGCGGTACAAGGAAAACAAGGAATATCCAGTACTGTAACCATAAAGGCATCTTGTTGGTGAATTTCCGGACAAAATTCAGCGACTGGTGTTTCATATCCTTCTCCGGTCGGTATAGCCATACATACAAAATGCCTCCTTGCAGAACAAGCGGCGAAATGCAAGAAAATGACAGTTCGGTATTATCGGTATGATGGATTACACCTGTGGAATAAACAATGTCGAACGATTCACATGCAAAACACGGCAACTGAAGATCACCTTGAATGTAATGTACATTCGGGTTTTCATTGAACCTATAAGCCTTCTCAACACTGTTTGACACATCGATGCCTATGGTTTCCATGCCAAATTCGGCAATGCCGGATGTCAGCACTCCGTTTCCACAGCCAACATCGAGCAATCGCTTCCCTGCCAGATTCTCGGCGTTCGTGTTCAGTTCCTGAAGAAACCTCGCCTTCCTCGATTCCTTGTCCCATCCCCAGGTAGTATCCGACTGGTACCTGAAAATGCTCCATTCCATCCCGAAGCTGCGCTTTGTCTTGTAATTCCGACGTGTAACCTTTGTGATCACCCCGCCATAATTCGCCATGAACTTATCCTTGATTGCATCATAATCGGGCCTATGCTGACGGATAAATGATTCATGCTCAAAAAATGATTCAAGCTGCAACCGTGGAACACCCTCTGTAATAGGATAAAGATAACCACAGGGCGATACCAGCATCCCGGTAAGGATTTCTTCTACTGTCTGCCCCTGATATACCCTGGATTCCGTTTCAAAAACCTCCAGGATAAGCTTCTCCCGGGTGAGCGGACAGCGGAGCATTTCTACCAGCGTTCTTTTCATCTCAATGTCTATTTCAGTTACAGTTACATTTTGTTTATTCTAAGGGTAAGGTGTCAAAGAAAGCGCATCGTTCAGCTTGAGTAAATCTTCAGCAATCCCTTTGATGTTGCGTCCCAGTTATATGTATTCATCACTGCCTGATATCCGTTTCTGCCTAAGGAATGTTTCAGATCAGTATTGTGGTATAAGAGCAGGAGTTTGTCAGCCAGGTCAGCGGGGTTTCGGTCTTCGAATATCAGCCCGCAGCGCTCCTGGGCAATGATCTTTTCCAGTGACCGGCAATTGGATGAAATCACAGGTTTTCCAAAATACATGTATTGAAAGAGTTTGTTCGGACTGGAATTATCGGTTTGAACCGTCTTCAGATGAGGAATTACGCAAACATCGCTGAGCTCGATGTACGATTGTACACTCGAAGAGGGCTTCCAGCCTTCAAAAACCACATGTTTCTCCATATCCAGTGAAGTCGAAAGGGCTTCGAGCTCAGGAATAATCTTGCCGCTCCCTACAAGTATGATCTTCAAAACAGGTATCTTCCCTGCAATAATTGATCCTGCCCTGATCAGCACATCGATTCCACGCATGGTATCGATCCCGCCGATATATACCACATTGAATTGATGGTCAAACCTCTCCTTCAGCCCTTCCACATTTACCTGCATCTTCGCAAACGCATCAAATCCAAGCGTGTTCGGAACAATGGTAATTTCGCAATGCTCACCCAAAACCTGTCTTAGCCGGTCGCCCATTTCCGTGGCAACACAAATGATGTGATCGGCACTCTCCAGCCATTGCTTTTCCCGCTTGAACCATATTTTCTTGCTCAGGAAAAGCTTGCCAAACCAGCTGTTCATAAAGGGCTGCTCCGCCACCAGGTAGGGATAGTTTTCATGCATGTCGGCAGTAACCGGGATATTGAACCTTTTGCGAATGACATTGGCCAGGAAACACAGGGGAAGATCATGAATATGAACCGCCTCGAAGGAAGTCTTTCCCAACATTTTCTTTGCTTGGCTTCCCCAGATGAGTTTGTAGAGTGGAACCTGATGAATAAGTCCCAGCATTTTTTTGGCTACCTGCCGGTGAATGTCAAAACGGTGAACATGAATCCCAAGATAGAGTTCATAGGGTAACCTCCTTCCATGGTTGTAAGAGAGGATATGCACCTCGTGGCCCGCTTTGATAAGGCTTAAGGCCTCATTTTCCACACGTATATCGGGCGGAAATTCATTGTCAAGCAGCATCAGTATCCTCATGGCTTCGATTCAAATGTATTCGGTAGGTATGTTTGCCCGGATACAAAGATGGCAACTTTTTACTGATCCGGATATGTTTTCACTCAAACCAGTTCAAATTCCTGCATCTGAGATGCCTGAAAGCACTGTTGCTGCTGAATGGAAGAAAATCATTCCTGTTTGTTCATCACTTTAAGGAAAATTTCTTTCATTCGCTGCAATTCAATCGGCTCGTAGAAATTGAAGAAGTAGAGGATCACCGGGAATGCGGCCAGGATAAGCAATTTCAGACCAATGGCAATCAACATAGGCAAGGGATTCAAGAAACTGGCAACCACGGTGAAACTGATCGCCAGGGCAACCATCATGGCAATCTTTCTGAATTCATAGGGTACAGGGTAATATTTCTGGGCAAAATAATACAATCCGGCAAAAGAACACATTTGTGTCAGGAGGAAGGCTGTTGAAGCGCCTGCCGTCTGGAACCGCGGAATCAATATATAGTTCAAACCAACATTCAAAAAAGAAATGGTCATGATGGTAAAACTGATCACCTTGGTTCTCTTCACAATATTCAATGCCCTGATCATGGCATCCCTGAGCATCATAAACAAGGCGGCAAAACTTAAAATCGGGATGATTTTGTAGGCCACATAATACGCTTCCCTCATGGAAACAAGCCTTACCAGCTCTTTCCCAAGAAATGAAAGCCCCATGATGCAGAGCAGAACCACAAAAGTGAGGTAAGTAAGTATCTTGGAATAAAACCGAAGGTTGTTCTTGTCATACATAATCTTGAAAATGATCGGCGACAAGGCCAGATTTACACTGTCAATCACAAGGTAATAGATGGTATTGGCCAGTTTGAAAGCAAATGAGTACAGCCCCGTGTTGCTCATGCTTCCCATGATGTTCAGGAAATAGCGATCCGTAAAGGAAATGACTATTCCGGAAAGGGAAGATAAAATGAGGGGAAAACTGAACACAATCATATCCCTGAGCGCCGTGAATTCAAAACGGTATTCAAAATTCCTGAACATATAGGGCAACACGAGGACAAGGAATACA
>JAKAMP010000145.1 GCA_021812865.1 Bacteroidota bacterium
TGTTTCCTGCTCGAAGCAGAATGTTTCGGAATCCGGTAAGGCTTCCACCACCACAGGCTGGGATTACAATAATCCAGAGAATGGAGGATACGAAGTGGTACAAAAGTATGAGCCACAAACAGGTCCCGGTCTTGTTTTCATTGAAGGTGGTTCATTTACTATGGGCCGGGTTGAACAGGACGTGATGTATGACTGGAACAACGTTCCGAGAAGGGTTACCGTTTCCTCGTTCTATATGGACGAAACGGAAGTTCGAAATGTGGATTACAGGGAGTATCTCAACTGGATAAGAAGGGTATTTGCCAACTATCCTGAAGTTTACAAAAACGCTCTTCCCGACACACTGGTATGGAGAAGACCCCTGGCCTACAACGAACCTTATGTACAGTATTATTTCCGCCACCCTGCCTATAATGAATATCCCGTTGTGGGTGTGAACTGGCTGCAGGCAAACGACTATTGCTCGTGGAGAACGGACCGGGTGAATGAAAGGCTTTTGATCGACAAAGGCATTCTGCAATGGAATCCCAACCAGTTGGATAATGACAATTTCAATACCGATGCATACCTCGCCGGTCAGTACGAAGGTCTGGTTGGAAAGAATCTTCCCTCCCTTGACCCCAATGCTGAAGAAAGAAAAGTACGTCTGGAAGACGGTATCCTGCTTCCCAAGTATAGACTCCCAACCGAAGCTGAATGGGAATTTGCCGCTTTTGGCCTCATTGGAAATACCTATGACGAACGGATATATGAACGCAGAATCTATCCCTGGAACGGTCATAACGTAAGAAATGATCAGAAAAAAGTTAGGGGTGAAATGCTCGCTAATTTTGTCCGCGGTCGTGGCGATATGATGGGTACTGCTGGCCGACTGAATGATAATGCTGATATTACGGCTCCGGTGAAATCATACTGGCCTAACGATTATGGTCTGTATTGCATGGCAGGAAATGTGAACGAATGGGTACTCGATGTATACCGTCCTCTTTCATTCGAAGATGTTCAGGAATTCCGTCCCTTCAGAGGCAATGTTTTTGAAGAACTGGTAAGGGATGAAGAAGGCAATGTTGCAGCAAAGGACAGCCTGGGTCATTTGCGGTGGAAAGAGGTAGACCCGAATAATGCTGCCGGTCGCACGAACTATACCAAGGCCAACTACATTAACTATCTCGATGGCGACAAAATGTCAAGCACCTCCTTCAACCAGGAAGATGCCGATGACAAGCCAGGTTCAGGCCGAATGTACTCCCGCGACGCGGACGATCCATTCAAAGCTTCGCTTGTTGGCGACGATGTGAGGGTTTATAAAGGAGGGTCATGGCGTGACAGAGCATACTGGCTCAGCCCTGGTACCCGCAGGTTCCTCAAAGAAACACAAAGCGCCGACGATCTTGGATTCCGCTGTGCAATGACCCGCGTTGGCAGTCCTACAGGAAACTAAATGGTACAACACCATATCAAAACCTCATTAGCAATAATGAGGTTTTTTTATTCCTTGATTATATGAATGTTACTGATTTTTATCCCATTTTCCTTCAGTCCTCCAAAATAGTTACCGACTCCAGGAATGTTATACCCGGTTCCATCTTTGCCGGAATCAGGGGAGAACAGTTTAACGGCAATTCCTTTGTAAAACAGGCATTTGAAAAGGGTGCAGGTTATGCCCTGATCGATGACCCTGATTTTGCCATCGACAGCAGGTGCATTCTCGTTCCGGATACCCTGAAATTTCTTCAGGACCTGGCCCGCTATCACCGCCGTAAATTTAATATCCCAGTTCTCGCCATAACAGGTACAAATGGAAAAACTACCACAAAGGAACTGATAGCCAGAGTGCTGTCCTCGTCATTCAAAGTACATTATACACAAGGAAACCTGAATAACCATATTGGTGTTCCCCTCACCCTTCTGGCTATGCCTGTCGGCACCGAAATGGCAGTGATCGAGATGGGCGCCAACCACCCCGGCGAAATCGATTTTCTCTGCAGGATCGCTGAACCCACCCATGGACTGATTACCAATGTAGGTAAAGCTCATCTCGAAGGCTTCGGCTCATTTGAAGGTGTAGTTCAGACCAAAACAGAACTCTACCGCTACCTTGACAATAGGGGCGGTACGGTCTTCATCAACTCAGGGCAGGAACCTCTTGTTCAGCAGGCTGGTACGTTGAAGTGCGAAAAGATAAGTTACGGGCAGAATGAGACCGATTTCTACAGGTCGGGAAATATCAAATCAAACCCCATGCTATCTTTGCAACTTTTGCCAGCCCTGCATACCACTCAACCGGAATGGCAGAACCTGCATACTCAGCTAATAGGCAATTATAATGCTGATAATGTCCTTGCAGCCGCCTGCATAGGATGGTATTTTGGTATCGACAGCAGACTGATCAGGGAAAGCCTTGAAAGTTATACTCCTCAGAATAACCGGTCCCAACTCAGAAAAACCCATGCACATACGCTTATTCTGGATTATTACAATGCCAATCCAACCAGTATGAAAGTTGCCATCGAGAATTTTATTCAGATGGAAGCCGGGAGTAAAGTATTGATACTAGGCGACATGTTTGAATTGGGAAGTTATACGGAAGCCGAACATCGTTCCATAGTGGAACTCCTCCTTGAATGGAAGCTGAAACCGGTTTTTCTTATCGGGCCCGAATTCTGCAAAGCAGCAGGAAGTGCCCCTTCATTCACTTGCTTTGAAAAAACTGAAGATTTCACAACCTACCTGATGGAACACCCGGTACCTCCTTCGACCATTCTCATCAAAGGTTCCAGGGGAATGAAACTGGAAAAAGTGGTTGATGCTTTCACTGCGTGACCTGTATTTATCCAAAGCCTTTCACTTTGACTGGTACAGGTTGTGATGATCATTTTTCCCTGCGACGGATTATTAGTTTGAATCAGAAGCCTCTGTAAAATCATGCCATAAAAAAAGCCTTCACGGTGGAAGGCTTTCATACCATATATAATAAGATTAATTCGTCCCTATTTCAGAGTCAACGAGAATGCGGCCGCAATACTCGCAGACAATAATTTTCTTTCTTGATTTGATGTCGAGCTGGCGCTGAGGTGGAATTTTATTGAAACATCCGCCGCAGGCATCGCGTTCAACCGTTACCACTGCCAATCCATTCCGGGCATTCCCGCGGATTCTCTTATATGCCGTAACCAATCTCGGCTCTATAATGGTTTCCAAGTCTTTCGACTTATTGAGAAGGTTGTCTTCTTCCTTTTGGGTTTCCATCGAAATTTCCTCAAGCTCGCTTTTCTTGTTCGACAAATCCGTCTGCCTTTCTTCGAGCTGTGTTTTCGATTGATCGATCTGTTCCTTCTTCACACTGATCTGGACATTGAATTCGCGGATTCTCTTTTCGCACAATTCAATTTCAAGAGTCTGAAATTCAATTTCTTTGGAAATAGAATCGTATTCTCTGTTGTTGCGAACATTATTCTGCTGTTCCTGATACTTTTTGATCAGCTGTTGTGCGTTGGCAATTTCTGTTTTCTTATTGGCAACAACCGTATCAAGACTTTTGGTTTCTTCTTCAAGATTCTGTATCCGTGTTTCCAGTCCAACAATCTCGTCTTCAAGGTCCTGCACCTCCAGGGGAAGCTCGCCCCTGAGTATCTTGATCTTGTCAATCTCAGAATCAACTTTCTGCAGTTCAAACAATGCCCTGAGTTTCTCTTCGATAGAGATTTCAGTCTGTTCAGCAGCTTTTATTTTGTCCGTTGCCATATGCTAAAAATAGTTAACAGGATTAATACCCGACTCCGAAAAATGAATCGCAAAGTTAGGGAATTTTTTAATAAGAACATTATGAAAAATTTCAAGCACAAATTGTTCTGTTTCAAAATGCCCGGCATCGATAAGCAACAAATTGCCATCACCCTCATAAAACTGGTGGTATTTCAGGTCGGCAGTGACCAGCGCATCTGCCCTGGCTCGCTTTGCCACCGGGATAAGGAAGCTTCCGCTGCCCCCACAAACTGCCACCTTCTTTATTTTTCTACCGGTAAGCTTGCTATGGCGCAACATATTTACTGACAAGGTAGATTTAATAGATGAAAGGAAATCCGTTTCGCTCGCCTCATGGGCAAGTTCGCCAATCATTCCCGTTCCTGTCTGTGCCCACTTATTTTCAAGTGGATAGATGTCGTAAACAACCTCTTCGTATGGATGCGATGAAAGCAAGGCATGTATTACCCTTCCCTGTAAATGCGAAGGTAACACGGTTTCTATTCTCACTTCGGGCTCCAGGTGCAGTTCATTTTTCTTCCCCACAAAGGGATTGGCGCTTCCTGAAGCCCTGAAGGTTCCTGTTCCTTCCTGGTAAAAGCTGCACATATCATATTGACCGATATGACCTGCGCCAGCTTCAAAAATGGCTGAGCGTACAGCCTCCGCATGAGCAACCGGAACGAACGTCACAAGTTTCTGCAACTTGCTGGCAACGGGATCAAGGATCGCCTGGTTAAGTAGGTGAAGTTTGTCCGCAAGAATGGCATTTGTGCCGGTGTGAAGGTTGTCAAAGTTCGTGTGCATGGAATACAGGGCAAGGTTATGCGATATCGCCTTGATTACCAGCCTCTCGATCATCCCTGCACCGGTGAGTTTTTTTAGTCCATGAAAAACCAATGGATGATGAGAAATAACCAGGTTTAAACCCTTATTAATCGCCTCATCCAGCACTTCGTCAGTGATATCGAGACACAACAGGGTTCCGGTTATTTCCATTTCACTGTTCCCGGTAAGCAGGCCACTGTTATCGTACGATTCCTGCAGCTCAAGCGGGAAAAGAGCTTCCAGATGGCTAACAATCTCCTTAAGCTTCATGAACTCAATGTCTATAATTCTTCTTTGATTTCGAGCAGCACCTCCCGGATATCTTTCAGGGTCTTGATGATCTCAAAATTGTTCTGAGCTTCTTCTTTGCTTGCCTGAAGCTTCTTCTGTGCTCCCTTCAGGGTCATACCCCGCTCCTTAACCAGGTTATATATCAGGTGGAAATTATCTATGTCCTGCTTGGTAAAGAAACGCGTGCCCTTTTTATTCTTCCGTGGCTGAATAATGGGAAATTCTTTCTCCCAGTATCGGATCAGCGATGGATTGACATTGAACATTTCAGCTACTTCACTGATGGTGTAATAAAGTTTTTCAACTTTCGATTCTTTGTAAGGCATGGTTTCCGGTTTAGCAGTTGTAATCTTGCGGGTTTCTAAGTTATGAAATTCCCTTATCACTACAAATATTTTATCTGTTTTCGCCCAAACAATACATGCAGACTTCCTTCCTGATTACACGAAGATGCGTGGATTCTCCAATTCAGTATAAATCTCTTCCTTCATTGCCCTGAAAGGTCGGATGGATCAGCCCGACGTGAAAGGTTTCTTTCTGGAAAGTATCGGCCGAAGAGCGAATCCGAATCGATGGACTGCTGCCCCGTAACCTTTAACATACCGTCATTGCAGCGACTGCCAGTAGGAACATACTGAAAAAAAAGCGAGCCTCCCAAAAGAGGCTCGTCAGATTGTATCTTTCTTAAATACCGATTCATCGGCTCAGTCGAAAGTCTGGTTGGAGTTGGTTGAAAGCTGAACAATCTCCTGGTACTGGGCCGGTGTTAGATCATTAAAGAAGTAGTTCGCCGGATTAACCTTTTTATCATTATAAATCACCTCATAGTGGAGATGCGGCGCAGTGGAACGCCCAGTATCACCAACATAGCCAATGACATCTCCTCTTTTCACCTTCTGACCAACATGCACATTAAATCCACTCATGTGGGCATACCGCGTTTTATACCCGAATCCATGATCGATCACAACCTCTTTTCCATAGCCGTTCATGTTATATTCAACATCTTCAACCACACCATCGCCGGTGGCATATATATCCGTTCCTGTAGGTGCAGTAAAATCAAATCCTTCATGGAACATAAGCACCTTGTAAATGGGATGGATACGCATGCCAAACCCTGAAGCAGTGCGGGTGAGATCCTTGTTAGAAATAGGCTGGATGGCAGGAACGGCAGCTAAAAGTTCGCCCTTCTTCTTGGCAAGTTTAATTACCTCATCGTACGATTTGGACTGAATGTAAGCCTGCTTAGTAATTTTATCAAGTTTTTCGGAGGTTTCAATCACCAAGTTTGAAAACTGGTAACCCTCAAAATTGGCATAACGGTTGGCGCCGCCAAAACCTGCTTCCCGAATGGATTTTGGAATCGGGGCAGCCTCAAAAATGGTCCGGTAGATGTTTTCATCCCTCTGCCGAAGATCTTCAAGCACGGATGACACATTGTCGAGCCTTTGGTTCAATAAACTATACTGAAGCTGCAATTGCTCATTCTCCCTCTTCAGTTTCTTCTCCTTAGGCATATCAACAAAAGAACTGGCAATGACATAGTAAAGAAAAGCTATGGCAACGCTGGCAGCAAAATAGGTAAAAAACTGAATGAGGCGGTACTTGAATGTGATGATAATCCTGTCGTAAGAGAGGGATTCGGAATTAAATCGATATTTGTGTTTTGCCATAAGATCCCTTTAAAGTTGGTCCTTAAGTTTGCAAATGAAATAATAAACCTTGTCAAAAAGCAAATCTAAGGGAAATAAATTAATTTTACAACCCTTAAAATTTGTTAAATCGCAAAATTTCAGATAAATATACATTAATCATTAAATATTCAAAAATAATTTATGCAATCAAAGGAGATCAGGAACGCTTTTTTTGAGTTTTTCAGAGAAAAGAATCATGAAATTGTACCCTCCGCACCCATTATTGTAAAAAATGATCCCACCCTGATGTTCACCAACGCAGGGATGAATCCTTTCAAAGATATATTCCTGGGAAACAGGGAAGCCTCCTATCCCCGCGTGGCCGATACGCAGAAATGCCTCAGGGTATCGGGAAAACATAATGACCTGGAAGAAGTTGGGCATGATACTTACCATCATACTATGTTCGAAATGCTCGGCAACTGGTCGTTTGGCGACTATTTCA
>JAKAMP010000146.1 GCA_021812865.1 Bacteroidota bacterium
CGGTGTACCAAATGCAAAACCGAGGAATCGGCCAGCGTGGGCACCATTTTTCATAACATCAAATTTCCCATCAGCAAGGCGTTCTATATTGCCTGCAAGGTATGCAAGGGTTCGGAGGATGTATCGACTTATGAATTAGCCCGGCGGCTCTCCCTGAGGCAGATGACTTGCTGGAATTTCAAGAAGAAGATCCAGAATGCCCTTCAGTCGATGGACAGCCTGTCGGAAAACGAAAAGAATTCCATCCAGAAATTGCTTGTGGGACAGACTGAATAAAGCCTTGCCGTTTACAGCAACCCGAGAAAGGATATCAGTATCCCAGCGAGTATAATCCAGATCACATCGATCTTATAAATAAGGGCTACGAATGCAGCGGCCACAATGATGGCTTTGGTCACTGACCATTGTATTTCGATCCCGAAGTGGTATGTTACCACCACCAGCAATCCTGTAAAAGAACATAAAATGCCGTTGATCACCTTATTGAAGAAGGGGTGTTTTCTGAGCTTATCGAAGAAGGGAACAATGGCCATGAGGATGATGAAGGAAGGGGTGAATACGCAGATGGTGGCGATGAGGCTTC
Organism: Bacteroidota bacterium; assembly: GCA_021812865.1. Lineage (GTDB taxonomy): Bacteria > Bacteroidota > Bacteroidia > Bacteroidales > JAAYUG01 > JAKAMP01. The sequence goes on from JAKAMP010000146.1 coordinate 584, forward strand.
CCATCAGTCCGGCATGAAGGTAACCCTCGTAAGTAGCGGCGATGATGATCGATCCCGGGGTAACCTGTCCGAGGATGATCCCATCGAAAAAGGTTTGCTTGTCGAACCACTGGAAAAGATCAACCAGCTCGTGGTACATAATGGGAACGGCTGCCAGCCCGCCGCCGAACGAGAACAGATCGATCCGCAGCATGATGGTGGCGAGGTTGAAATAGTCGGTATTGAAGATGTAAAAAACGGCAAGGGTGGCAAACAGGATTACGGCGAGGGCGATAAAAAACCTGAAGCGGGCCACCTTACCGGTGGAGGCATACACCGTGTGATCGGGTTCGGAAAGGGCCAGACCAAGGAAGGCAGCCGTGATCACCACCAGTGCCGGGTGCAGCTTGGTAAGAAACAGCGATCCGGCGATAAGGGCGATTAATACATCACGATAACTGCGGAAGCTTCTTTTTCCGAACGAAAATGCGCCGTTGGCCATGATGGCGATGATCATCACACGAAGGCTTTTGAGGATGGCTTCGATTTCGGAAACATTTCTGTACCGGGCATAAAGGATGGTGAGAACGAGCATAATGACGAAGGCGGGGAGGCCGAAGGCTACGAAGCTGATCACAGCGCCTTTTACATCCCTGAGTTTCAGTCCAATATACGCTGCCAGCTGCATCACGATGGCTCCCGGGATTACCTGGCAGAGCGCCAGTCCGGCATCGAACGTCCGGCCGTCCATCCATTTTCGCTCATCCACGATATCCTTGCGGATATGGGCCGACATGGCCGGTCCGCCGAAGGCTGTGGCGCCGATGCGGAAAAATGCGGCGAAAAGCTGCCAGTATGTAGGGGTGGGATTCATCGACGCCAAAAATAGTCATTTTTTGCCGTCGCAGATGAAGGAAGACCGGATTCAGTTATAAGGACAAAAATATGTAGATTTTTGTTGGAATTCTTTACAGAGACATTCAGATTCGCAAAAGAACAACATGATTATTTTCCTCAGGGAACCTCAGCTCATGCACAATTCTCAGTCCCGCAGCTTTGGCCAGGTATTCAACCCCGCCAAGACGCACATAATTTTTAAAATTCCTGAAATGGTCGGGACCGGCAACAAACTCGATCATCCGGGTGAAAGCGCTGTCGAACCGGCCCGGAGCAGGCACCCAGTAGTCGCCAATGATGATCTTGTCGGCAATCTGTGAGAGGTCACGAAGCAGCCCAATCCGCTCTTTTTCTGCTACCTCATGGATCACGTAGGTCATAATGGCATAATCGAAACGCGGGGTATGTTTTTCAAGAAGTTCCGAAACGCTGGTATGCCTGAAAGATACATTCCGATTTGACTGTCTGTTCAGTATTTTTGTGGCCTGCCTGATGTTCCGTTTCGAAAGGTCAATACCCATAACCGATTTGCTGGTGCCGGCCAGTGCAAATGCCAGCCTGCCGGTTCCGCATCCGATGTCGATCACGTTTTTATCTGGTTCGATCAGGTTTTTGATCTGTCCGAACAGTTTATCCTGGTGAGGGGCTATCACCGTATCATAAAACCATCCGTCGTACCAGTGGATTTTGTTTCTGGGCATTGCTTATTTGATGGATTCGTTTGACAGGAATTTTTTTGCAACCTGGATTTGTCTTGCAATACAGGTTTCATCCGGTAACCCTTCAATGACTATTCCAGGGTAGCTTTGATCTTTTCCTGGTTGCTGTTTATTTTCCATTCTTTCAGGAGGCTCCTGAGTTCGCCGGTAAAGTCTTTCCGGTTGTCCACGCAGCTGATGAACCGTTTGTAAATATCGGGTGTGATTTCGAACTGCTTTACCAACTTGTCGGAGGTATATTTCACTTTTTCGATATGCTGGGGATCGAACATGCATTTTTGGGCCATGAGAGGACAGGTCACTTCTTCGCGCCGCAGTCCGAACTCGAAAAACATTCCGCACTTGGCGCAGTAATATTTTCCCACTTCCCTTTCGCCCAGGATGTCGATAAAGTCAATATTGAGTTCCTGTTTGATGTTCAGGACTTTGCGCAGGTAGGCAAGACTTCCTTCGAGAACGGTCTTTATATTATCCTTTTGCCAAATTTTACCGGCGTCCATCAGTACGAAGGTGATGGATTCCCGATTGATCCGTTGTGCGGTTTCGCAGCCGGTGAGCACGATGATGAAGCTTTTAACCGTCTGAAGGGGTTGCTGCCTGGCAATGCTGAATTTCCATTCATCGGTAAAGTCAAGGTAGGCCTTTGCGAGTTTTCTCCCGGTTTCACCGAAATCGCCGGTGATGATGCTGCTCAGGATACGCTGGGGGATCTTGGGGTAAAACAAACCGAATTTTTCGAGCGCTTCTGTGCTTTCGGGTGCCAGATTCTCAACCGCTATGGGAGTGTTCACGCACATGCCGGTCATGTATGGGCATTCGGGCTTGTCGAGTACGAAAAATTTTTTGCAGGTTACGCACCAGTAGTGGTTTGAAGGAGAGTTACTCCCCTGGGGCAGGGAGTCAATTTTGTTTCGGATCATTTGCATCCGGTTCATCTGGCTGTTTTCCATTAGTTTGTGAGTTATATTTTATAAATTTTGCAGGAATACGCTGTATAGCTGTTGCTTGTTCAGTATGCCCGACTGTCTCCAAACGGGTTTTCCGTCTTTGAAGAGCATGAGCGTGGGGACGCTCCTGATCTGGAAACGCATGGCTATGGTTGGATTTTTGTCCACATCAATTTTGATAATGCGTACTTTGCCATCGAGTTCGCCGGCCATTTCGGCGAGGATGGGCGACTGGATTTTGCACGGACTGCACCATTCGGCAAAAAAATCGATCAATACCGGAACTTCTCCATGTATAATCGAATCGAAGTTTCTTTTCATCCGTAGGAAATTTGTGGGTTAACGGTTTATTGCACCGTTTATGCGATTGACAGGGGTCAAAAGTAAGGTTTCATGGGATTCATGGGCTAAATCATCTGTCCTTTACCACAGAATATGATGATATCGCCTGATCATGAATGAGTATTCCGCCGGGCTTCATCTCTTTTCCTCAAGGGCAGAAACATGCAGCCTGGGCTTTGTCTGCCCCAGGCCGCATGGTGATGGTTCATGTCCATTCAAAGAACTGAATACAAAAGTTTTCCGGTCAGATGGATTCTGTTTCAACAATCTTGGCCAGGATTTCTGCATAAGGCATCAGCAGGTATTTCTTGTTTTCCAGTTCTACCTCGGTGCCGCTGAAGGGCTTGAAGAGCACGGTGTCGCCCGGCTTGATCTCGGCGTTCTCGATGATGCTCATCCATTTTACTTTGCCGAACTTTGGCTTTTCGGTTGAGGTGGAAGGAATGATGATTCCGCCTGCTGTCTTCTGTTCATTCTGGTCTTCAGTGATATCAATCACCACATTCTGATTGATAGGCAATAATTCTTTCATCGCGATTCAATTTTAACGGTTAATGATTATTTCCGGTTTGAGTTTGCAAAGATATTATATTGCAGGCTTCCGTTAGGACATGAAGCCACACATTTTAAACATTTTGAGCAGGTATAACTGCTGCCCGGCTTTTCAAGGTCGGCCTTATACAGGCTGTATTTTGCCGGTTCCATCGCCACAATGTAGCATTGCTTGTCGCATATACCGCAGTTTTTACAGCTGTCGTTGTTAATACGGATGCGAAGCAGGGAAAATTTATTGAGCCATCCGGATATCCAGGCAATGGGGCAGCCTATTTTATGGTACTGGTACATCTGCCTGATCTTGCCATTTGGGCTCAGGCTCATGAGCAGCTCCATCAATAGGCCCAGCGGACAAACCCAGCGGCAGAAAACCTTCCCGAAGATCACACCCAGGAATATGCCTGCTCCCAGCACATACCATAAAGAAAAATTGAATCTTGCCAGAGCCAGGTAGAGGGTGATGCCCAGTACGGCCAGGATGATGATCCTGCTGTTTATCAGTGTTTTGAAAAATTTCGACATATCAGAATACTGTAAATTTAAAATTCATGAACCTCAGCATGTCTTCCACTTCCAGTGAAACCTTTTCGGTGATGCCTTCGATTTCGCCACCGAAGAATTTGCCAAGAATGGTTCCATTCAATGTGGCCACATATACCTGTCCGTCGGATTTTTCATACACGGCAAGGGTTTTAGGCAGAATGGCGCCAATGATCTTACGGTGGTCGCCGGCGAGCATTTCGGCAGAATATTTCCCGTTGCAGTATTGAATGATATTATACTTGCCAATGGCCTGTCCACCATGTGCCTGAACCTCTTTGTTCTGGTCGATCACCGTCACCACATGCCATCCCGGAGTCGCATTGATACGGTTTACAACCGTTTCAACGGTTTTTTCAAAGTCATAGGGGCTTTTCATTTCCTTGATGAGCATTTTGCCGGCGGAGATGTTCAGCGCAATTCCGCTGAAAATAATACCGATTAGCGCCCCAAATATGGCGAATACAATGGCTGTTAATTTTATTTTCATGTTTTGCTTCGTTAATTAATCAAACACCTATTCTTCCTTTACACAGATCATTCCCTTCCTGATATGAATGATGGTCTGCCTTGCCACAATCACGATTGCCGTTAGGGTGGTGACCAGCATGATCCAGGCTGCCACCATGAAGAATGGCTGATGCAGAACCTGGAAAGCCACAACCGAGGCAATGGTGGTGGCAGCCAACGGGAAAGTAAAGGCCCACCACGACATGAAAAATTTCAGCCGTGTAAAACTCTTGTACAAAACCACCAGCAGGGCAAGGAGAAAATAGGTTACCAGCAGCAGGAAGGCCGAAAAAGTATCCCAACTTACCGCGATGCGCATATAGGAAATGAATCCCACGGCAGGAGGGGCAAGAAGAATGAAGAAAGTGGGAATGAACTTTTCGGGCAGTTGTGCATGAAAAATCACCCTGTAAATAAAGACGACCGACAGGATGATCCAGAAGAAGAAGCCTACGGCAAAATAGAAATACGAGATCGCCACCGGTGCATATTCCACTCCTGCAATGGGAATGAGAATATTGCCCACTACCGGGATAAACCAGGCAGGGTTGAAATGCTGGATCTCAAAATTATGCTCTATCCAGAAAACGATGGTCTTCAGCATGAAGAAGGTATGCAGCAGCACGCCGGCCCACCACAGGATAACCGAGAGGGCAGGATAATATGTATAGAACACAATGGAAAGCAGCAGCAGTGAAATGCTGATGGCCGAAAAGAAGTTGATCCTGATCCGGTGTTTGAAGTCAGCTTTCACTTCTTCGGGGTACCAGGCCAGCTTCAGCCCGTACAGCACGCTGATGATTAGGAACAGTCCGAGCGCCGTGAAAACGGCAACATCGTAAAATACCCTGGGAAGCCATTGCAGATGGAAGAATTTGCCAAAGGCAATGGTCAGTCCCGACAATCCCATTACCACGGCAAAAGCGGTAATGGGAAAGAATTGAATTTTCTGTTTCATTATGCTCACTGTATATCCAGGAGTTCCTGAAGTCTTTTCTGGTTAAAGCCTACCACAATCTGTCCGTCGATTTCGGTCTGCGGAACACCCTGCTGCCCGCTTCTGCGCATCATCTCGTTTGCTGCCTGGAAATCGCGGCTCACGTCAATATCGGTAAAGGGTATGCCGTGTTTTCTCAGAAAACCTTTCAGGGTATTGCACCAGGTACAGGTAGGGGTGGAATATACGCGTACGTTTTTCTGTTTTTTGCCGGAAGCTGCACGGTTGGCCTGTGCGGTGGCGTTCTCAATGAGCGATTTATAAAATTCAGCGCTCTGGCAGCCTTTTACTACATTAGTGAAGTTGCCATTCTCGAAAATGAGCAGCGAGGGCACACTGTTGATGTTGTATTTCTCGTGTATGTCTCTTACCTGTGAAACATCGGCCAGCAGCAGGTTGATGTTTTTACTGCCGGAGCCTTCGAGTTCTTCCAGTTTGGATTTGGCGCAATCGCAGGGCTCGCTGTTGGGCTTGGAAAGAAGCAGGAATGTACGTGCCTCTTTCTTGCTTATATCCTGCAATTCAGCGTAGGAACCTATGTTTTTCATTATGCTTCAGTTTTAATTCTGGTTGATTTTTCCGGATAAAAATGATTTTGACTTCACCCCCACGAACCTGTCAATTTCCTTACCGTTCCTGAAAAGGATGAGGGTTGGAATGCTCCTTACGGCATACTTTACTGCCAGCTGTTGATTTTCATCTACATTGAGCTTGCAGATTTTCACTTTATCGTCGAGTTCTTCGGCCAGATCATTAAGCACGGGGGCCATGGCTTTACAGGGAACACACCATGAGGCCCAGAAGTCGACCATTACGAGTCCGGTCTTCAACTGGTGGTTAAAATTTTTATCGTTAAGCGTTTTGATCTTTTCACTCTGGGGAACATCCTCCGTGTTCCTGAATTTTCTGAAGGCATAGCCAAAATA
>JAKAMP010000147.1 GCA_021812865.1 Bacteroidota bacterium
AGTACAAGAATCTATCCATGGACAATGTAAGCATATGGCTCTCCACACAGGAACTTCCGCAGGTGCGCTCTATGGAACTGGCAAAAGGACGATTCTTTACCTCTCATGAATCGGCTGCCGGATCGAACATAGCGGTGATTGGCAGTGATGTGGCCGACAGGCTTTTTAAAAATGGCGATCCTTTGGATCAGCAGATTAACCTCAGCGGAAGAAAAATTACCGTGGTGGGCGTGGCGACCAAGGAGGGGAATGATGATAGAGGATTTGGAAGCTTCGATAAAACGGTGCTTATCCCCATGAATTTCGGCCGGACCATTTACGATGTGAAAGACGAAAGCATGAACCCAATGATCATGGTCAAAGCCAAGCCCAAGGTGCTTACCGACGATCTGCTTGAAGAACTTAGGATCATTATGCGCTCACAAAGGCGCCTGCCTCCGAAAGAAGCCGATAATTTTGCGCTCAACCAGGCCAGCATGTTCAATAAACCACTGGAACAAATATTCAGAATCCTGAATATTGCAGGCTGGCTCATCGGCGGATTTTCTATCCTGGTGGGAGGTTTCGGGGTGGCCAACATCATGTTCGTATCGGTAAAGGAAAGGACCAATATCATTGGCATTCAGAAAGCCATGGGCGCAAAACGGTTTTTCATTCTGTATCAGTTCCTTTTTGAATCGGTGCTGCTGGCCCTTACAGGCGGACTGATAGGACTTATCCTGGTTTTCAGCGGAACGCTGATCGTTACCTATGGTTTAGATTTCAAAATCAGCCTGACGGCAGGAAATATCATACTCGGAGTGTTCATTTCCAGCGTGATTGGCATACTGGCCGGTTACATTCCAGCGCTGTCGGCCGCAAGGCTCGACCCGGTAAAAGCCATCGCCACTACTTTCTGAGGTTTGATGCGGTAATCTTCGCCAGTGTGATGTAATCTTCCACCGAAAGTTCTTCGGCTCTTTTTCCGGCAATGGCTGGGTCCAGTGGAACCGTAGGACTCATTCTTCCAAGAGCATTGTGCAAGGTTTTCCTTCGCTGGTTGAATGCGGTTTTTACAATCTGCATGAACAGGTCGTGATCAAAATCCGCACCCTCCCTTTTATTCCGTTTCAGTCTGATCACTGCCGATTTTACCTTTGGGGGTGGTGTAAATACTTTTTCCCCTACCGTGAACAGGTACTCCACATCATAGTATGCCTGTAACAGGACGCTGAGAATGCCATATTCCTTATTGCCATGAGGAGCGGCAATCCGCTGGGCCACTTCTTTCTGAACCATGCAAACCACCTGGATAACCGAATCCCGGTTTTCCAATATTCTGAACATGATCTGGCTGGAAATGTTATAGGGAAGGTTGCCTGCAACAGCCGATTCACCTTCGAAATATTTCGCTGCATCCACTTTCAGAAAATCGGCATGTACCAGGGAATCACTTAGCCAGGGGAATCGCGCATGCAGCACAGGAATAGCCTCATCATCAATCTCAAATAAAGTGAGCCTTTCCTTGAACCTTGCATCCAGGTATTCAGTTAATATGCCTGTGCCGGGTCCGATTTCGAAAACCCTGCATGAAGAAGACACGTCTACGAAGGAGGCAATTTTTTGCGCAATATTATGATCGTGGAGAAAATGCTGACCGAAATGTTTTTTAGGCCTAATCACGTATGGTTTGATTTTATGCAAAGGTATCAATTCAGCGTAATTGAACAACATCAGGTCATGAACCCGGCAAAACGCATCCCTGCCGGTTGTGCATCCTTCGGGAATGCCCGGAAACGATAAGGTTCTTAAAATTTGTGATTGGCCATGCCTAATTTTGCTAATTTTACAGTCCTGAAAAAAGAGTTACGCATATGACCATGGAAATCATCATCGATCATTCATATTCCTGCATCACCGGAAAAGAAAATCATCGGAAATGAATATCCATCACCATTTTATCAGCCATTCATTCCGCAAACCTGTGGTGACGATCGGAATTTTTGACGGTGTGCATATCGGTCATATGCTGATCCTGGAAAAACTCAATGAAATTGCACATTCCACCGGAGGAGAATCGGTTGTGGTGACCCTGTGGCCCCACCCGAGAATGGTACTGAATCCGGAAAATCATAACCTTCATTTACTGAACACCCTGGAAGAGAAACAGCAGCTCCTGGCAGGAAAAAAAGTGGACCACCTGGTCATTCTGCCTTTTACCCATGAGTTTTCGCAGTTGTCTTCCTGTGAATTCATCGGTCATTACCTGGTAGAAAGGATTGGAGTACATCACCTTGTAGTCGGATTCAATCATCATTTCGGGAAAGACAGGCAGGGCGATATTGAGAAAATAAAGGAATGTTCTGCAGACTTTCATTTCACGCTTGAAAAACTCGAAGCCCGGATGCAGGGTGAAAAAGAAGTGAGTTCCAGTCTTATCCGAGAACTGCTGGAATCGGGCAGGATGACCGAGGCCAACTCACTTCTTGGATACACTTATAATCTTTCGGGAAGAGTGGTATCAGGAAGCCAGATTGGCCGCACACTGGGTTTCCCAACCGCCAACATTCAGCCTGACCATGAATACAAACTCGTTCCTCCTTCCGGAGTTTATGCAGTGGGAATTAAAATAAGAGATACCCTGCATTACGGTATGCTGAATATTGGCTTCCGGCCAACTCTTAACGAGCCTGATCCCAAGCGTTCAATTGAAGTGAATGTTTTTGACTGGCATGGCGATCTGTATAACGAAGAAGTTACGGTATGGTTCTATTCGCGCCTACGTGACGAGATGCGCTTCCCGGACCTCGGGCAGTTGAAACAGCAACTGGAAAAGGATAAAATAAATACTTTGAATGTTATTGCCAACATTGTACCTTTGCAAAATCTTTAAGCTAAAATCATAATCATGGAAAAGACAATGGGAATGCTCCCCTACAAAGTTAAAGACATCAGCCTGGCTGAATTCGGGCGAAAAGAAATTGAAATCGCTGAAAAGGAGATGCCGGGACTTATGGCCGTTAGAAAAAAATATGCCGTTACCAAACCTTTGAAAGGGGCTCGGATCACAGGTTCTCTTCACATGACCATTCAGACCGCCGTACTCATCGAAACCCTGGTTGAACTAGGCGCCGATGTGCGCTGGGCAAGCTGCAATATTTTCTCCACCCAGGATCATGCCGCGGCAGCGATTGCCAAAGCAGGCATACCAGTGTTTGCCTGGAAAGGCGAGACCCTCGAAGAATACTGGTGGTGCACCGAACAGGCACTGACATTCCCCGGTGGCAAAGGTCCGTCGTTGATTGTGGATGATGGTGGAGACGCCACCCTGATGGTGCATTTGGGCTTCGCTATTGAGAACGACCCTTCCCTGTTGAAGCAAAACCCGGAGAGCAAAGACGAAAAAATTGTGCTGGAGCGACTGGGTAATATATATAAGAAAAATCCTCAGTACTGGCGCCAGGTGGTGAAAGAAATCACGGGAGTTTCGGAAGAAACCACCACAGGAGTGCATCGCCTGTACCAGATGATGGAAAAAGGAACGCTTCTCTTCCCGGCCATCAATGTGAACGATTCTGTAACCAAGTCGAAATTCGACAACCTGTATGGCTGCCGTGAATCGCTGGCCGACGGTATTAAGAGGGCAACCGATGTGATGATTGCCGGTAAAGTGGTTGTAGTACTGGGTTATGGCGACGTTGGCAAAGGCTGCGCCCGATCCATGCGCTCATACGGCGCCCGTGTGCTTATTACCGAAATCGACCCCATATGCGCATTGCAGGCTGCCATGGAGGGTTTCCAGGTTACCAATATGGAAGAAGCTGTAAAAGAAGGTAATATTTTTGTTACCGCAACGGGCAACCTCGATGTAGTTACCATTGACCACCTCAAGCGGATGAAAGACCAGGCCATTGTTTGCAATATCGGTCATTTCGACAACGAAATACAAGTGGAAGCGATGGAACACTTCCCGGGCATTAAGAAAATCAATATCAAGCCCCAGGTCGACAAGTACGTATTCCCCGAAGGGCATGCCATCTTCTTGCTGGCAGAAGGCCGCCTGGTAAACCTTGGCTGCGCTACGGGACATCCCTCATTCGTTATGAGCAACTCCTTCACGAACCAAACTCTGGCTCAGATCGATCTCTGGCAGAACCGCTATAAAGTGGGTGTATACAGGCTCCCGAAAAAACTCGACGAAGAGGTTGCAAGGCTTCACCTGGAACAACTCGGAGTAAAGCTTACCCAGCTCTCGGAGAAACAGGCTGCTTATATTGGCGTAACGGCTGAAGGTCCCTTCAAACCTGAGCATTACCGGTATTGATTGATTGAAAAGACTTCCTGCCTGTCAATTGGTGATATGCAGAAAGGTCCCTGTATAATAAATCTGGTATTGATGCAGAGGCTGCTGGGCAGGTCCTTTCTGTGGCAGTCCATCATTGAATAGGTTGAAAACTGAATGACAGCATGGGCATTCTACCATAAATCCTGTGCTGTCGACTGCTGTTGCACATCCTTCCGTGCGTGGCCTATACATGCAGGTAAGATCAAAAGCCTGGTAGTCCACATCGGACTTCCTGTACAGCAGGATGCCATGCACACCGGCCGAGGGATATATCTTGTAACTTGCCACACCAATGGTTGCCAGATCGGTGAATGGAACCGTAAGATCCACATATACATAGGGCAGTGATTCAAGTTTCTCACCACAGGACAAGCCGGTGACCATCCATAAGGCTATTCCGAAAAAAAAACTTACTTTAGTTCTCACCTGTACATAAATTTTCCGTTAAAAGTAATGAAATTCATTTTTAAACTGATCCTCGCACTTTCGCTCGTTTTTGCTGTGGGCGTAGAAGGGCAAAGCCAGACTGCCAAGGTACGAAGGGCAAAAAAACAGGCGGAACAAAGAAAGGAAGCCTCCAAAAAGTCGATGGAAAAAGACCAGGAGGCCAAAAAGAAGCAGCATTTGAAACGCCAGAGTAAGGCTGTGCAGGAAAGCATGAAAGAAAACCAGAAGAACACCGATTCTTACTACCGCAAGAAGCACCGCGAAGAATGGCTTCAGAATCTCTTTCATAAGAAAAGGAATAAACCTAAAAAACGGAAATAATAGCTCTTTAGTCTGGGCAACTGGCTGTGTCAAATCATTTAATGTTGAATTCCGAACATAAGAAAAACTATGGTCAATTGGGCCTGTTGTATCTAAAAAGTTAATTCTCAATATTCTTGCTGAAATCTGCAAGTTTTTATTATATTTGCCCGAAAGGGTTCCGAGAATTCGGAATTCTTTTTTGTTTTATGTGCATTCAAAAGTAGTTCGAAACTATGGCAAACCATTCTTATGTCACAGCCGAAGGGTTGCAAAAGCTTAAAAACGAGCTTGACCAGCTGAAAAATGTTGAAAGACCTTCCATCAGCAAACAGATTGCCGAAGCAAGGGACAAAGGGGATTTATCGGAAAATGCAGAATACGCTGCTGCCAAAGAAGCCCAGGGGATGCTTGAACTCAGGATACAGAAGCTCGAGGATGCGATATCTAACCTTAGGGTGATCGACGAATCGAAAATTGATACTTCCAAGGTACAGATACTGAGCAAGGTTAAAATCAAGAACAAAGCCAACAACGCAGTAATGCAGTACGTTGTGGTTGCCGAAAGCGAAGCGAACCTGAAGGAAGGCAAGATTTCGGTGAATACTCCCATTGCCCAAGCCTTACTGGGTAAGAAGGTGGGCGACACCGTGAATGTTAAAGTGCCTTCCGGGGCCCTTACATTTGAAATCCTTGAGATAACCCTGTAAAAGTATCCACATGGCAACGATATTTTCAAAGATCGCCAAAGGAGAGATACCTTCTCACAAAATAGCCGAAGACGACAGGTTCTATGCTTTCCTCGATATCAGTCCCTTAGCCGAAGGACATACGCTGGTGGTGCCCAAAAAGGAAGTGGATTATATTTTCGACATCAATGATAAGGATCTGGCCGATATGATGGTATTTGCAAAAAAGGTGGCAGTAGCCATCAAAAAGGTGATACCCTGCCAGAAAATAGGCGTCGCGGTGATCGGGTTGGAAGTGCCGCATGCACACATACACCTCGTACCCATCAATTCAATCGGTGATCTGAACTTTGACAGGCCCAAGCTTCAGCCCGGGCAGGATAAACTGGCCGAAACGGCAGCCAGAATCCGGGCAGCATTCCACTGATCACTTCACACGACCGGGATTTGACCGGATAAAATCTGTCCAGTTCTTCGAGGTTCCTCCTGTATTGGCAGCGGCAGGCGAGGCAAGCTGAAAGTAGTGACATACCGCTGCAGCCAGCCCGTCAGTAGCATCGAGATTTTTGGGTATCTCTTTCAGTTGCAGGTATTTCTGCAATACCCCTGCTACCTGTTCCTTAGAGGCGCTTCCTTCGCCCGTAATGGCTTGTTTGATCCTTCTCGGCGCATATTCAAATACGGGCAGTGAACGGTAAAGCGCTGCCGAAATGGCTGCACCCTGTGCACGTCCAAGCTTCAGCATAGACTGTACATTTTTCCCATAAAAGGGGGCTTCTATGGCCATCACATCCGGATGAAACTCATCGATAAGCCACAACGTACGTTCAAATATTTTCTGGATTTTTTTGTAATGATCTTCCAGCTTATGCAATTCAATCACACCCAGGGTGAGTACCTCAGGTTTCCGCGCACGGGCGGCGATAATCCCGTACCCCATAATGGTGGTACCCGGGTCAACTCCCAGAATGATTTTACCCGGCTCCATGCATCAGAATGCTCCAATAAGTGACCTGAAACCGCTTATCTTGTCCAGCCCCCAGCCTTCGCGTACAATGGCATTCTTCTTTGAGGCCGCGAATGAAACGTTTTTGATATAGTACAATACAGCAGACAGACAGGCTTCCTGAGGTGATCCCAGCACATGGGTCAGATCATCGGGCTGAGGTGAATCGACCGGTATGCCGGTGTAATAGCCGCCTTCGTTATTCTC
>JAKAMP010000148.1 GCA_021812865.1 Bacteroidota bacterium
TTTAACCGTTGCAGCAAAGGCGATGTGGGTGTTCCCAATAACTTCGCCGGGGTAAGTGAGCCACAGTCGGGCGACGGCTATGTTGGCGCCATTCTCAGCGGCTCGGAAGATGAATACAGGGAATATATTGAAGGAAAACTCTCAAAACCCCTTGAAAAAGGGAAAAAATACTGTGTTACCTTTTACGTAAAGCTTGCTTCCTATTCGAAATTTGCTGTGGACCAGGTCAGTTTTTCATTTTTCGACACCCAGTTCCTGAATGAATTTAAAAATGCCATTGGCGGTACGCCCCAGATGAATAACCAGCCCGGGCTATTCCTTGATAATACTACGGAATGGAAACAGATTTGCCATATATATACAGCGAAAGGAGGTGAACAATGGTTTGTTATCGGGAACTTCAAAAATTATGATAATACCAATTATGTGGTTACCGACAAATTCATGAAAAACAAGAGAGACAAGTCCTATGCCTACTATTTCTTTGATAACGTAGCCGTCAAACCCATTGACAACTGCCTCGACTGCCCCTGTGTAAGCCATAACCTGGATGCCGTGTTCACAGATACCTCATATACAGGAGGATTGAATCCCTATACAGGGAAAATTGAAAAGATAATCAATGATGGACGCATTTCCATCGCAGTCTCAGGTGGCACACCCCCCTATAATGTCAAGTGGACGAATGGTGCACAGGGCATGAACCAGAAAAATCTTGCTGCAGGAACCTATGGCTTCCTGGTAACTGATCAGTTCAATTGCCAGGTAATCCGTAAAGTTACCTATACAGAACCTAAAATACCCGAAGATGAGTTTTATTCCAGCCTGAAGAATATCGAAGAAGGATCGAGCATTGTCCTGGAAAATATATTCTTCGAATTCAACAAAACCAACCTGTTGCCCGCTTCTTTCCCCGAATTGAATAAGGTATCGGCCTTTATGATTGAAAACAATATTCATCAGATTGAAATATCAGGGCATACCGACAGCGACGGTTCTGATGCTTATAACAAAACCCTTTCTCAAGGCAGGGCAAAGGCGGTTGTAGCTTACTTGGTTTCGAAAGGAGTGAATCCAGCCTGCCTCCTTGCGGTTGGGTATGGAAAAACCAAACCCATCGATACCAATACCACCGATGCCGGAAAGGCGGTTAACCGCCGGGTGGAATTTAAACTGATTAAAAAATAGCCCAAAATCCCTTCTGATATGAAATGGAATCTGTTTTTTACATGTTTTCTGTTGCTCTTCAGCCTGCAAATTGCCGGCCAGAACGTTTCACGGGCATACAAAAACTATGAAGAAGGCGATTATGCAAGAGCCCTGGAGATTCTTAACAAGGCCTATTCGTCCGATAGCCTCGATCCTGCCGTCAATTTCGGACTGGCCATGGTATACTCCAATCCAAAATTCGAAAACAAGGATTATTTCAGGGCATGGAAATACGTTCAGGTTGCCGATGTCAATTTCAAAGCTCTGACTGAAGATGAAAAGAAAAGCCTGGGTGAATTTCTTTTCAACCTGGAGGAACATAAATCGACCCATCCGTTAAGGCAGAAATTCGACCTGCACAGGAGTGATATCGAGAACAAACTGATCAAATATGTTCGGGAAGAAAATGACATGAACATGATCAATGAATTTATCAGGGATTTCCCGCACTCCATATTTTACGAAAATGTAATCCATATCCGGAATTATATTCTATACAGCAAAGCAGCCAGCGAAAACACACTGGAAGGGTATAATCAGTTCATCCATGACTTTCCTGATGCAGCCCAGGTTCCGCAGGCAATCAGCAGGAGAAACCGGCTTGCCTTTGAACAGGCCAAGGCTTCAGAGAAAGTGGAAGTTATGAACCGTTTTATTTCGGATTATCCTGATGCTGAGCAGTTACTTGAAGCAGGAAAACTGAGAAATCAATGGGCGTTCGAAAAGGCAAAATCGATCAATACTATTGAAGGATATGATGAGTTTATCCGTTCGTATCCCGATGCTGTGCAGGTTTCAACTGCCCTGAAACTCCAGAAACAGCTTGTCTTCGAAAAAGCCAAACAAATCAATACCTTCGAGGCTTACGCTGATTTCCTCCGAAAATATCCTGAAGCCGAGCAGTATGTGGACGTTTTTAACCTAATGGCTTCTGCCCTTGGCGACAAGATTCTCAAAGAAGTAAAATATCCTGTTCAGAACATTGCTTGGATCAAAGCATTCGATAATTATGGAAAAGACGACCATGCAGCATCCCTTCTTTCCTGTCCTGATGGTTCAGTGGTCCTGATCGGCGCAACGATTGATGATTCGCTCCATTCTGAACAAGGATGGTTTGTGAAGTTTGATCCATCGATGAAAATGGTATGGACAAAGAATTATGGCAAACTGTTGGGGGTATCCCTGTCAGCTGCTGTATTGTCAACCTCAGGGAATATTCTGGCCGGTGGATATGACCTCAAAAATCCGGTGTTCAAAGATTCCGGCTCCTGGTATATCAAACTCAATCCCCAGGGGTTCAAATATTATGACAGGGAAGTCAACGGAACCAATATACGAACCATGGCTTGTACCAACGGTGATGCGTATGTTTTCGGCGGAACGGAAAGGGATACTTCAGGCCAGTCCCATTACTGGATTCAAGTATTGAAAGATTCAGGGAAAAGACTATGGGACCGCACATACTCTGGAAAGGGTGAGATATCATGCGTAAAAACCGACGGTAATGGCAAAATTTATTTTGCTGCTGGTCGATGGGCCGCTAAAACCGATAACAACGGGTATATACAATGGGAATACATTCCTCAACAGCAGGATAGTTTGCTTGCAATGGATATTGCCAAAACAGGCGATGTTGTTCTCGCAGGTACAGACGGAACAAAACAGCTCGTCGTTACCCGGCTCAATTCCTTGGGAAAACCAGCAGGCAGGTATGTTTTCCCTTCCATAGCCAATCTTGCCCAGGTTGCGGGCATCCGGTTATCGGCATCCGGCGAAATGTTCGTCATTGGCAATTCTCCCGATTACGCGGTTTGTGCCCGGATATCGAACAAAGGTCAGCTGTTGAATGAGTACCGGTTCGTTTCGCCATACCATAACGAGCTCAAAGATTTTATCTTCGATTCCGATGGTAAGCCTGTGCTGCTTATCCAAAACCAACGACCGGCAACAGGAGAAGATATCATCATGCTCAAACTGAAATAAATTCGACTGATGATGCATAACCTTCTGTTCCTGAAGAAAGCAGAAATCAATATGAAACCATTCATTTTTATTGTTATAAATCTTTTTAATGGATATTGATTCATCGGCACCAGCCATTGCGCTACATTCTGTAATCAAAAAGTTCAAAGAGGTCACTGCAGTGAATGACCTTTCTTTCACTATAGGTCAGGGAGAATTTGTAGCCCTGCTGGGTCCAAACGGGGCAGGGAAGACCACACTGGTAGAAATGATCGAAGGCCTTCAATTCCCTACTTCCGGTGAAATCTTTGTTTTTGGTAAAAACTGGAAAGGACACCAGCATTTTCTACACCGGCAACTGGGTATCTCACTCCAGGAAACCCGGTTCATTGACAAGCTTACAGTTTATGAAACCTTGAACCTGTTTGCCAGTTTTTATAATCTTCCGGTTGAACGCATCAACCAGGTTATGAGTATGGTTGGACTGGATGAAAAAAGGAAAACCTATACCGTTAACCTTTCTGGAGGTCAGAGGCAAAGACTGGCTCTTGGTGTAGGCCTTCTCAATAATCCCCGGCTACTTCTTCTGGATGAACCAACCACCGGGCTGGATCCTACCTCCCGGCGGGAAATCTGGAATATTCTCATGGATCTTAAAAAGAACGAAAGAACAACGCTGATCCTTACTACGCATTATATGGAAGAAGCTTCCTTCCTATGCGAAAGAATCATTATAATGGATCATGGCAAAGTCATTGCAAAAGGAACACTGGATGAGCTCCTGGCTCATCACAATAAGGGAGAAATCATTGAATTCATTGCTGGCTGCACGGTCAACACTGATCAGCTCGCCGCCATTCCTGGAGTAAGAAGCATTCATAGGGCCAGTGGGGATAAACTGCGCCTCATTGTTGACAATATCATCACCGTACTGCCTCTCGTCATGCAGGAAATGGATAAGCAGATGTGTGGTTTCATGTCTCTCGAATGCCGGAAATTTACACTTGACGACCTGTTTGTCTCCCTTACAGGCAGAACACTTAACGATTGAAATCCATGAGCAGATCTCTTATACAACTTAGCCTTATTCATTTCAGAGAATTTGTCAGGGAACCGGGTATCCTCTTCTGGTCTATATTTTTTCCCATGCTGATGGCCTGGGTTCTTGGCATTGCCTTTTCAAGCAAACCGGAAACCCTCGAATCATTTGCTGTAGTGAAAAATTCTGAAGGACCATATTTCGGGCTTAAAACGCTCATCGATAGTTCTAAACTGAAAATAAACAGGGCACATCAGGTCGAGTACGTAAAAGTATTTGAGGACAGTAAGCTGGGCAGGACCACATTCCGTTTTACCTATACTTCATGGGATTCCGCACTCATTATGCTGAAGCGCGGGCAAATCCAGCTTATCCTAAAGGAAAGCCCTTCACGGCTGGAGTATCATTTTGATCCACGGAGTTCTGAAGCCAAGCTGGGCTATATTTATCTTTCCTCTTTAATGAAGAATGGCAAATTGCATGAAGCAGGGGAGGACATAATGCCGCTTACCCGTATTGGGACTCGGTATATTGATTTTCTGGTTCCGGGATTGATTGCCCTGGGTATGATGAACTCCATATTCTGGGGAATGTGTTATGGACTGGTGGAAATGCGGATGAAGAAACTTCTAAGGAGAATGGTGGCCACTCCGATGAAAAAATCAGAGTTCCTCCTTTCTCATTTTATCGCGAGGCTTTCATTGAGCCTTTTGGAAGGACTCATCCTTCTCACCTTTTCGTGGTTCTATTTTCACATTACCATCCAGGGCAGCATCGCTGCCTTGCTGCTTGTTTTCTTTGCCGGAGATTTTGCTTTTGCCGGTATTTCCATACTCGTTTCATCCAGGGTCAGTAATACAAGGGTAGCCACTGCAATTGTCAATGCTATGACCATGCCAATGATGGTGCTCTCGGGCGTTTTCTTCAGCTATCATAACTTTCCTGACTTCGTCATCCCGTTTATTAAGGTTCTCCCTTTAACCCTGCTGGCCGACAGCCTGCGAAGCATCTTCATCGAAGGAGCAGGATTCCATGAAGTGATGGGAGCTTTGATTATTCTTCCTTTGTTGGGAACCATTACTTTTACCCTGGGACTCAAATGGTATAAATGGTACTGAAATGATCGCCGGAATCAACTTTGTTTCCCGGTTTTGTTAATATTTACTTCATCAGGCATCAGGAATATCCTATCTTTCCATCAAAGATTCGTATCCCGTCGTTCGGAGTCTTTGTTTTATTTGTAAATTTGCCCTATTCATTCCAGTAAAAAAGAATCTGGCCCCGTTGAAAGCCACATCCTGTTCCCTATGCTGCTTGATGAAGTAGAAAAACAACGCAAGGAATTAACCGATAGCATAAAGTATGCAAGTTATATCCAATCTGCCTTGCTTCCTGCTCCGGAACTTTTTCAACGGTTACTGAAACAACATTTTATTTTCTTTCGTCCCCGAGATCTGGTCAGTGGCGATTTCTACTGGATTGGAAAACACAAAAGCCAGATCATTATTGCGGCAGCCGATTGCACCGGTCATGGCGTTCCCGGAGCTTTTATGAGCATTCTGGGAATCTCTTTTCTCAATGAAATTCTTGGAAGGGCTGTTTTTACCAATGCAGCAGGAATTCTGAACCAGCTCCGCGAAAGGGTGATGAAAGCTTTGCATCAGACGGGCGAAAAGGATGAGCAGAAAGACGGAATGGATATTTCTTTATGCATTATCGATTTTGAAAAGGCGGTTCTCGAATTTGCAGGTGCGAATAACCCCGTTTATATCGTCAGGAATCACTCCCTGATTGAAATCAGGGGCGACCGTATGCCCATTGGGATCAATATCGTTCAGGAAAAATCATTCACAAACCATACCCTGCAGCTTGAAAACAACGATATGGTGTATCTCATCACCGATGGATTCCCGGATCAGTTCGGCGGCAAGGAAGAAAAAAAATTCAAATACAAGCCTTTTAAACAACTTCTGGCAGGGATTAGTCATAGACCTCCGGATGAGCAGAAAATGTTGCTGGAAAAGGAACTAAAGCAGTGGATGAAAAACCTGAAACAGGTTGATGATATACTGATAATCGGATTTAAGTATATTAGCCCAAATTCTGCATAAGATGAAATTGATCTCTTTTCGAATTAAAAACTTCAGATCCATTGTCGATTCAGGTTTCAATTCTTTGGCTCACGACAATATCACTGCCATCATTGGGCAGAACGAATCGGGGAAAACATCCATTCTTGAAGCGCTGAAGTGCTTTTCCGATGGAATGATCATCGACGATGTACTGCGTTCTGATCTGAGCCTGCCTTCAGTTTTCTGTACCTTCAGACTTTCTCCGTATGAAACGGATATTATATCGCAAAGCCTTAGAATTCCAGATGATCTGAAGAAATACTTCATCGAAAAAAATGAGGTACTTCTAACAAGGGAATGGGATCCTGAAAAAAAGAGCCACCTGAAGATCGATGGAGAAGAGGTATTGAATTTTTACAAAAACCATCAGTACAACAGGGAACAACAGGATCAGAACATAGTCAAGCAGGTAAAAAACCTGCTTGCGAATTTCGATGGACTTGAACAGGAAATTGCCGACAGGAAGAAAGAATCAACCGAGATTCAGAAAAATATCTCAGCTCTCGAGACAAAAATCAAGGAAGTTACAAGAATTCTCGAACGAACCAATACACCTGAAAGAAAAGAGCATGCCCATCTTGAATTGGATAGGCTCA
>JAKAMP010000149.1 GCA_021812865.1 Bacteroidota bacterium
CCTTCCGGAATTGAGACTGATGCACAGAATGGAATACCTGGTTTTTGCTGAAGGTAAGGTATGCTAAGAAAAGCCTTTTATGCTTCCAGTACCGCCGCTTCCCATTCTTTCAGGTGGCCTTCGATGAATGAAACTACGGCCGAATGGGTTTCCTTGCCGCTTCCTTCCACAGTTATGGGTTGCCCTATGGCAATATGAATGGGCCTTTTTCTGTAGATGGGGCCCAGATCCTTCACCCACCGGCCGTTTTCCCAGAAGTCGGTTTTGATGGCGATGGGAACTACTTTCGCCCCGGCTTTCGAAGCGAGTTTCACTCCCAGGGTATTGAATTCGGAAGGTTTGAAGGTGGTGCTGCGCGTACTCTGGGGGAAAATGATCACCGAGATGCCGTTTTTCAGCATTTCCTGTCCCTGACTAAGCACGGTAATGAGGTCTTCGCGTGAATTGGAGCGGCTTACCACAATAGGATTTCGGGCGCGCATAACCGGACCGAAAAAGCGGTGTTTCACCAGGCTGTCCTTCACTACAAAGGTAGCTTCGTGCATGGAGGCAATGATTCCCGGGAATATCATGGTTTCAAGGGTACTCATATGGTTGCTCACGTAAACAACAGGCTCCTGCAGGTTTCTGATGTTGTCGATCCCGGTGATGTGGAATTTGCCCTTGCAGCTTTCAATCAGGTGCAGCACATCAAGGGAGGACGAAACCCACATTTCCCTGTCGTACAGACCTTTTCGTGAAATCTGTGCATTCACAAGAACGATCCTGATAAAGGACAATGTAAAAAAAGCACGCGTTCCGAGCGACAATACATCGAGCCAGTGTTGCGGAAGGTCTGGCGGCGTATGATAGGTGTCCTGTGTGAAAAATGTTTTCATTCCGGTAAATTGATTATAATCAGGCACTTTTTCTATTTACGGATTGCAGCAAAACTGCCTAACCGTGCCTCGGTTCCATTCACTTCCAAAGGTACAAATTTTCAACTTTAAACTCTAAACCTCAAACCCGAAACGGTTTCAGACATATGATGCACCGATTCAAAATAAAATCATTGACTTTCATCCGTTTTTTGGGTAAATTTATTCTCTTGGACCCATGTTAAATCCAATAAAAAGGAGGTCGTATGTCCGAAAGTGTGTATAAGATCATCGAACTGGTGGGAACCAGTACGGAATCATGGGAAAAGGCTGCTGCGGCGGCTGTTGCAAAGGCTGCAGAATCACTGCGTGAACTCAGGATTGCGGAAATCTCGCAGTTAGATGTGACCATAAAGGACGGCAAAATCGAAGCGTACCGGGCAAAGGTAAAGCTTTCATTCAAGTATGAGGGGCATCATTGAGCTGTCGCGGCCAGGGGCGTATCCAACAAACTGACCCACTGATTTTTGATCCTGCCAATTCCGGGCTGAGGGAAGGCTAGCGTATCCACTTTCCTCCGGCAGGGGGTTGGTATGCTTTCATTCTACCGAGCAGGGCTTCCGGATTCTGATCCACCAGGATCATGTCGCGGTTGCTCTGTTTCAGCAATCCCGACTGCACCATTTGATCAGCAAAAGCCAGCAGGTGGTCATAAAATCCATCGGTATTGAGGATTCCTGTGGGTTTGGCATGCAGTCCAAGCTGGCCCCAGGTGAGCGCTTCGAAGAGCTCATCGAGGGTGCCAAAGCCGCCGGGGAGGGCAATCACACCATCGCACATTTCATGGATGAGTTGTTTTCGCTTATGCATGCTGTCCACCCAAATGAGGCGCGTGAGGCCTGTATGTTCCAGTTCTTTGCCCGCAAGGAAGCGGGGTATCACGCCTGTGGCTTCTCCTCCATGGGCAAGAACGGCATCGGCAACCACACCCATCAACCCTACCCTGGCCCCGCCATATACCAGTCCGATTCCCTGAACCGCAAGGTGCCGGCCCAATGCCATGGCCTGCTCCATGAATTCCGGATGGTTGCCCATACTGGAGCCGCAAAAAACAGCTATATTCTTCATTTTTTAGTGTTCAGCAGGTCATCTCAACTCAGGAATTCACCGTCCACAATGAGCAGCTTCACTCCGCTCTCCGTAAAGGTGCGGTGGGAACTCATGTTGTCCGATACCACATAGCACATGCCTTTTTCAAGGGTATACAGGGAGTGATCGGATAGCTCGGTGATCATGGAGCCTTCGATGCAGTATATTACATGTCCTTTGGTACACCAGTGGTCGGCCTTGTAACCGGGAGTATACTCCACCAGCCTGATCCTGAGATTGCCCAGTTGAATGGTTTTCCAAAGGGCCATACCGGTTTCGCCCTTA
This sequence comes from Bacteroidota bacterium, assembly GCA_021812865.1. Taxonomy (GTDB): domain Bacteria; phylum Bacteroidota; class Bacteroidia; order Bacteroidales; family JAAYUG01; genus JAKAMP01. The sequence goes on from JAKAMP010000149.1 coordinate 2,292, forward strand.
TGTTCTGTGGAAGAAATGGCATCCCAGTCAACGGTTTGAAAAGGAATGGGTTGGTTTGCATTCATGGGGAGATAATTTGCATAAAAACAGAAAATGTCAGTAAGGTTGCCGTATAGATTAAAGGTAGAAAATAAAAAGGATTTCGAATGGTGTATTAATCGGATTCAATGAAAGATGCTTAACTGACCTCATCCCATCTTCCTTTTCAGCAGGTGGAGGTATCGGTCATGCACCTCGCCCACAATGTCTTTCCAGGAATGACAAAGGGTTGCAGCAGCCATGGTGCCTGCTGAATCTTTCAGCCGGGGTGTGCGCATGATTTCTGTGATCTTATTGGCAAACAGAACCGGGTCGTTATTGCTGAGAAAGCCATTGACGCCATCGCTGATCACCTCGGCAGCCGTCGATCCTTCAAGCAACAGGGCAGGGGTGTGCATGGCGGCCGCTTCCCGCAGAACAAGCGGTGCATTATCGTAAAGCGATGGAAAGAGAAACAAATCGGCTATGGCGTAATAATTAGACAGTTTCTCCCTGTCGTATACCGGGCCGGTAAAGAGAATTTTTTCCGATAGGCCGTATTCCGCCGCCAGCCTTTCGAGCACAGGCCTGGCATATCCCTCCCCTACAATAAACATGGAATAGTCGGCCAGGTTCACATTTCTGAGCGACTCGACCAGGAATTTCAGGTTCTTCTCGAGAATGAGCTGCCCCACATACAGGAGCACCGGCTTGTCCGCAGGAATGCCCAGCGCCTGGCGACTTTGCATGCGCACCTCACTGATATTGCAGGGTATTTCCAGGTCGATGCCGTTTTCAACGACCTCGAGCTTGCCCCGGTAACCATATTCCCTGATGGTATCTTCGACATGTGGCTGGGGAATCCACACCTCATCGGCCGATTCGTAGAAAGTAACGATCCACCTGGCAATCTGCTTGAGCATGGCTTTAAGGTGCATGAATCGCCCGAAATCGTCCCGGTACTTGGAATGAAAAGTGGCTACCACTGGTATATTCAATCGCCGGGCGGTTTTCAAGGCCAGGGAACCTGCAGAAAACGGCGAATGGGTATGTACCAGGTCCAACGGAATTCCCTTCAGAATATGGCTGATATGCTGATCAAAATCAGGGATGCCCATGCGGTAAGGTTTTCTGACTAAAAGAGGCGTTGAAAAATACCTGAGTACGGGAAACTCTTCCTTGTCGGTATACCCGGGGAAACTGGGTGTGATCACGTAGGTTTTATCCTGTATCCGGGTGAGCCAGTAGGCATAGTTTCTTACGGTAAAGGCGACCCCGTCCATAATAGGAAGGTAGGAATCAGAAAACTGCCCGATACGCAAGTCCTTCAGGTTCATGGTTGGGATGATTACACGCTGGGGCGGTATTTAAAAAACGAAAGGAATGGCTGACAAGTATAGCGTAGGCAGTCAGTATGTTATGCTATAAAACAGGGTGGTGGTGTTTATTTTGATACCATGATGAAATCACTGCCGGGTTCATTGTCGCCGAATTCCCCGAACCGGGGCTGAGGGTCAACTTTTTCGATGAAGGGCATGATCTCCGAAATGGTGAGTATCTTGTCCTGTCCGCCGTAATTGCGCAAGGCTTCGAGGAGCTTGCGGGTGAAAGGCGAGTGCTGTCCTGGTCGTCCATCGGGTACATATTCTTTGCCCCCTGAAGTGAGGTAGAGGCGCGTTTTATATTGCATCTTGCGGTCTATGAATTCCTGGTTGGTAACGCCGGCATACATATCGCCTCCGCGGTGTCCCGAAGCCAGCAGCGGATCAAAGGTTCCACCGAAACATACATCCATGATGAGGAAAATATGTGGACAGGGAATGTTATTCACCATGGTGCGCAGGTTCGAATGGGAGAGGTAGCTGGTCTTGGCCAGATCATCGGCCCGCGAGTCCTTCGAGATGATATAACCTTCCTTGAACACATCGTCGAAAATGCCATGACCGGCAAAGAGGATCAGCAGGTTATCCTTTTGTGAGTACTCTCTTTCCGCATATTCCCTTATCTTGCTGATGGTCTCATTCAGGGTGGGATTGAGTACCAGCTCGGTATCAAATCCGTAGCTGTCCTTCAGTTCGTCGGATATAGTGGTGGCATCGTATACGGGATTGATGAGTTCCGGAAACGCATCGTACTGATCGGTGGCAAACAGCAGGGCATGGTTTACAACCACCCCTCCGGGTTCGCTCACTTTATTTACCTGGGAGAATTTGCTGATATCGATATCTTCGGTTTTTCCTTCAGTCGAAGTGGCGCTTCGTGGAATGCCTGCTGTTTCTTTTGTTTCGGAAGGTTCGTCAATCCTGAAGGGGTTTTCCACAGGGATCACCTCGTATGTTTTGGCGTCGCCGGGCTGTAGCAGGGCAAAGTGGGAGTATGAAAAACTCTTCTTACCGGGTAATGTCTTTTTATCGGCCAGGATATATGCATTCTGCCATTGGGCCTTGAATGCGCGGGCCTGGGGAACGGGTATTTTTATACCTGCTTCGGTTTCGAGAAAGGCAACCTTGTAAATGCCCAGGTCGGCATTGTACCCGATGATCCGTTCGATGGGTATTTTCACCTGCCCTTTTTTAGGATCTTCGCTTACCCTGTATTCTTTTTCCACGTGATCCTGCAGCATCCCGAGCACCTCGTCGGCAAGCTGCTGCCGGCGCTGGTTATAGTCGGCGGTGGTTTCGAATTCGTCGCGCGGAAGCAGAAGGTTTTTATCGAGCTTATCGATGATCTGCCTCAGGATTACGGGGGTAAGGATAGATTTCTGGGCCGAAGTGAGCCGGTTATCAAGGCATCCGGCAATCACGCTCCGCTCGCTGGGTTTCACACCGGTGAGTTCCCAAATCACGAAGTTTTTATCCGAGCCGAAGGTGGTAAGGTACATGCCGTCGTCGCTGAAGGCGCCGCCAAATACATGATCGGAACTGCGGTAGATGGTTTCCACGGGCAGCATCTTTTTATCGGTGATGCTGAAAATTTCCGTCTGGTTATTGTGCCCGAAAACCCCGTAATCGCCGGTGGGCGAAAGGCATAGGGACATATTCACGTCAAAATCTTCAGGCAGGGAATCGACCAGCATGAAGGTGTTTTTCCCGAATCTCCACCTCTTTACGCCGTTGTATGAACCCACAAGAATATCGTACCGCAGGGGATGAAACGCCACATCGCGTATATAGCCTCTGTCGGCCTCAATGGTGGCGAAGGGTTCGTATTTTCCGTTCCGGAATTCCCTGATCACCAGTTTTTTATCTTCTCCGCCCGTGGCCAGGAAGCGGTCATCAAAGCTGAAGGATACCCCTTCCACTCCTTCGCTGTGCTCGCTGAAAACCTGCATGGGAACCAGTTCATCGCCCTGCCATTGCCAGGTGCGCATGGTATTGTCGGAGGAGCAGGAAGCCAGTATTTTACCGTTGTTGCTGAAGGCAAGTTTGGAAATATGATCGGTATGCCCCTGCAATACCTGCATCACTTTAAGGTCGCTCATACGGATGATGGCGATATCGCTGTTCGACTTGTACTTGGCGTAAGCCAGGTATTTCTCATCGGGAGAAAAGGTGAAATGTCCGCCCACAGCCTTAGGATTGCTCTGGTGAGTGAACACCTTCTTCCAGTTTTTGTCGTATATCTCCAGGGTATTGTTTCCGATGCACACCACAAACCAGTTGCGGAAAGGCGAGTAACCGGCCTGCATGGTGTAATCAGGAAAATTAGCCATTTCCTTCTTTTCCTTATAGGTGAAGTCCTGGCCCGGCAAGGGCATGGAAAACAAAAACAGCAGTACGACCGCGGTAAGCCAGGAAAAAAACTCCGGGCTGCAGTGCGCCAGGTGCCTGCTGATCCTTATCTGGAAGAATGGCTTCAACAGAATACGAATGAAAGATGCAATTTACGAAAAAATGCAAAAAAGAACCACCCCCTTAAATATGGGAGTGGTCCTCTTTGAATAAATTGATTCGGCACTTAGTTCAAAACTTCGCCCAGGTTGAATCCTTCAAGGGCTACCGCAGGCTTTTCGCCCCGGGTATCTTCATTTTCAACCTCCATTTTCACGGTACGTTTTTCTCCAGGCATCAGGGAGATGTAGTTGTCGCTGTAAATCACCGGAAGGATACGGTCGCCGGCTTTTTCGCGGACCACCTTCAATCTGACCATTAATGCAGGTTTGTTAGAAACATTGGTGATACCGGAAACCAGGTACCAGCGGTCATTCTTACGTTCAACGGTGGTATTCACCTGCAGTTTCACCTTGGGCAGGTCGCGGAGGGCCTGGTAGTCCGTGCCATTGATGGAACGCCAGTAGAAGTTTTCCGAAATGAGGTCGCTGCCTTTCGTCAGTTCCAGCCTAAGAAAATATACGGGTGTGAGCTTGTCGGGCTTGATCCTGCCCATGCAGGCTACGTATGAATCCTCCCTGCTGTTAACCGGAACGGACGATTGCCAAATCAGCGCCCCGTTGAGATTGAATATTTCAGCCTTTGCGGTGAGCCCGTCGGCCTCTCTTCCGCTGTAGTTCACTACTTCGATGCTATCGGTATATGCATTCCATTGGATATGAAGGGGTTCGGAGCCTTTCTTGCATCCAAAATATGCTCCGGTGGGGTCAAAATAGTAATCGTAGGTCTGCCAT
>JAKAMP010000150.1 GCA_021812865.1 Bacteroidota bacterium
GTATGACGGAACTCTTGTACAGATTGGAGTTCTGGCGCTCCATGTAGATGTAGTCATACTGGATATACTGACCTTTGGCTTTGTAGATTACGATCCGGCTCTTTTTTTCCCTGAAGATCTCTTTCAGCAGTTGCAGGTGTTCAGGCAGGATCACCGCATCCTGGTTCAGGGAGAAAGGATTGTCGGGACCCATGAAAAGATCTACCGATACAATGCCTTGTTTCTTCCCGGAGATGCCATTCAGCCTGTTTTTAATGAATTGAATAATTTCATCGGCTTTCTGAGAGTATGCACCCAATTCAACAATATATTTCCCGTCGAGAGTGGGCTGGTAAGTGTATTTCTTCAGCCGTTTGGTGGAGGCCTCTATTCCAAAGCGTTCAGGGTAATATTTTCCTTCTTTCCAGATGTTTTGCAGGTATCTTTTATGAGCTTCCCCGAAATGATACATGTTCATATGCAAATCCTTGGAGAAAGTGGTGTTGATGATGATTCCATCCCGCTGGATGATATAAATATCCTCCTTGGCCGTATCCATTCCTATTTCCTTGCGAATGGCATACAAGTTGGCTGTTTCGATATTGCGCGTGTTTCGGAAAATGTTATTAACCAGGTCCTCGCTGGCTTTTTCCATGCTTCTGTTGAGTTCGAGTTCAAGGATAGATAATGCCAGATCCTGAAATTCCAGCACGTTCTGGATTTCGTCCGAAATGATCTCATTCTGTGTTTTGATGCCATCGACAAGAATCTTCCGTGTATGGAAATAGTTCAGAACACCCAGGATGATCAATGCCAGGAGTGCAGGGAAGACTACATTGAAAATGAGCTGTTTGAATATGGTGGTTTGTTTTTGCATAGGAAATTACTGCATTTCTCAAGCTGTTTGGGTAACTAGTTGTGTTTTGTTTACGAATGTATAAAACAATTCGAAGTATTCAGGATGGTGAAAGAGAAGGGTACGGGCTTTGTCGTTATCGAGTATGGCAACCTGGCAGCTCCCGGCTGCTTTCAGTAGGGTAGTTTTTCCAGATAGCATTTCAGCCGGCGATGCAAGGACGATATCGCCTTCGGTGTATGCCCGGTTGTACTGATCATCGTGTATGATCTGAATATCACCGGAAACCACGATAAGCATGAAATAGACCAATCCGTGAGCTGCAAGTTCCAGGGTTTCGTCGTCAGACAGGACAAGAAGGCGTGTCATGCAGGCAAAATCCATGAGCTGGTCAAGGGTGAGCAAGGCGAAATTGCTGTTATTCCTTAGACTGGTGATGAAGCTGGCAAAAAGGCGGTCACGAGTGTCCTGGTTAAACGCTTCAGTTATTTTTACCAACTCTTCGCGGTTGGCTTCATCCACGCGGGGAAGAAATTCAGGCAGCAATTTCGGATTCAATGAATGTATAACCCAGGCTGCAGTTTCTGCGATGTGAATGTCGGGATTGAAAAGATGCGCCACCAGGTCGTCATTCACTTCAGGTGAGGCCAGGTCGGCAATGGAAAGCAGGGCAACCAGTTTGGAATATAGGGAAACCTCATTCCGGTTTCTGTTGAGCAGAGCGCTGATCACTTCTGAAGGGCTATGTTTGCGCACCGGGTATTCTTCCTGCAGTACCCTGAGTTTTTCGGCTGGCGGATTATCTTCAAACAGGGGGAAAATAAAGCGTTTCAGTTCATCGTCAACAAAAATATCCATCAGTTCCAGAGCATAGCCCGCACCTTCGCGGGTTTCTGAATCGAGATTTTCCTTGATGAGCATCACGGAACGTTCATCATAAGCGAGGGCGAGAAGTTCCATAATGGTTTCATAGTTACTTTTGATCTCCTCCTGGATGGCAGCCAGCAGGGAAAGGAACTTTTTTGTTTCTAACAGACTGATTTGCAGTGAATTGATCCAGGCCATGCGGGCCATTGCCTGATGCAGCACCCTGAAAATCCTTGTTTTATCTTCTTCGGTAAGCAAGTGCTTCATGCTTTTCAGAGCGTGTATGGCTTCTATAGAGATCCTACGCTGAAAAGATTCCATTTTGTTGAGAAGCAGGTCTTTTGCTTTTCTGCTTTGCATGGAGCGGTATAGCCAAATGATCATCATCTGGGTGTCTTCTTCAGAACCTGATTTTGCATAGAAAATCTCCAGCTGATCGGCAACCGTTTCGCCCATTTGCTGCAGTGCATCGAAGGCATAGGAGAAGAGTGCGGGATGTGCAAGATATTCAACGAGGTTGGGTGTAAGCGCTGAAAGATTATCCTTTCCGCAGGTAATCATGGCTGCGATCTTAACGGCTGGATCGGGATCACGGAGAAGAATTTTAAGAAACCGGTTTTTTTCTGCATGGGCATTACCTTGCATGCAATAGGCAGCCCATGAACGTTCACGGGGGTCTTTCGATTTCACATATCTTTCGAGCTTGTCCGCGGGTAGGGGATAAGGACCAGGGAAAACGGCAGAATTTTTTACCTCCGAAGCAGCAAAGGGAATCCTGTCCGCCACTTTATGCTGAACCGACGGTGGTAAAAGTGGCCACGACATCATGGCATATTCCTTTGTATCCTTGTCGGGTTTTGAGAACAGGTTGAGGCAGGATTGCTCAAATAGTCCAACGCTCATGGTCCGGGCTAGCTCCAGAGTATGAATGCGGGTGCTGGCCAGGGGAGACTGCATTCCTTCGAGTAGCAACTTCTCCGGATCGGCTGTTTTCTTATGCTCGGTTTTTTTCTCATAACTGGCCAGGGAGTCCTGCAATGAATTCCTGTATTCCATATATAGACGGGCGGCAACATAAATCCACGCCAACAGAACCAGCAGCAGCACCCAAACAAAGTGGATGGTCCGGATGAAAGCCAGACTGGCTAAACCGGCTAGCAAGAGGCCCGACGATAGGGCCGAAATTTCATTCACAGTACCGTCGATACGTGATTGCACTGAAAACCGTATTCTTGAATCGATGGACTGGTACAATATTTTGAAGGAGGGAATTTCAAATGAATCTTTAAGGGTTTTTGAGAACAGTTTGGTCAGAGAGATGACCAGGAAGAAAATCATGAAATTGCCTGAAGCGCTGGTATATCCCATTGTACTGCCCAATAGAAGCGCAGTTCCTGTGAAGAGTGCGAGAAGCAGGGGAGACAGCAGAAGAATGGTGCGAAGGCCGTATGTTTTCATCAAGCGGCCATAAACAAAGGTTTTGATGAGGAGACTGAAAATCATCATGGTACCGGTAAATGCCCCAATGAACTTGGCGAAGTTATCGGTATCGGGATAGCTGTCTTTTGCGACCGAAACGAAGGAATAGTGAATAAAGAAGGTTGCGATCATTGAGAAACTGGCAAAAGTAGCCAGGAACAGGATATATTTATTTTTCAGCAAACCGAAGAAGGAGGTCTGTACGGGTGAATCCGTCCGCTCCTCTTCAGGAGGCGCCGATTCCAGTCTGATTTTCAGTCTTCGTGAAATCATTGCCTGGAGCAAAAGGGCCAGGACAATGCTGATGGAACTGACAAAAAGCAAGTCTCTGGTTTGAAAGTGGAAGGAAATCAGTGCGGTTGCCCCATAACTGCTTAATATGATCCCGAGTATCTGGCCGCTGTCTATGAGACCGAATATTCTTTTTCCTTGCCGAAGATTGAAAGTACGTCCCACACCTCCCCAGAAACCCAGGGTGGCCATGATATTCAAAGGCGTATAAAGTACAAAGATCACGAATACGATCGCTCCCTTGGAAAGAAAGAAAAAGCCAGAACGGAGCATGATGGCCAGAATGGCAATGATCAGTAGATTAATAAGGGCAAACCTGGAAAACCTGATTTTTGATTGATAAACGGTGTATAGACTGGTGAGCAGTATACCAAAGATACCGGAAACGATATAAGCTTTAGGGAGCATGGTTGGCGGATATACATCGAGGAACAATGCATAAGCTGCGACATCCAGCGCTCCGTAGAATAAACCCAGGAAGACTGATTGAGAAAGGAACAGTAGGACATCGCCCGCTTCTTCCCTTTCAATATTCAAAAGTCTGTAAAATACGTTCAAACAGTAATCAATTTATTTTAAAAATAGCATTTTTTCTGCGAGATTGTGAATGACTTATCAAATTTACATATTATACGTGCAAATTAATTTAATGTTGGGTTGCAAACTTCAATTTCCGCAACTGGTTCGGCGGAGTAATTAATGCTGCAGAAAGACAAGGATTTGCCCGGTATTGGCGCAGTCTGAATGTACCGTGAATTGGGCCTGCAGGTAAAACGGTTCCCTTTTGGTGATTTGACCGGAAATGAATTTTTTCAGTTCTTCACCCTGCAGTCCATGGATGAGGGGACGGTGCCTCTGCGTACCCGATAGTCGCCTGAAAATTTCAGCAACGCTTACTTGCAAGTAAACGGTAACACCTGAACGGTTCATCTGTTCCATATTGCTGAAGTAGCAGGGAGTTCCGCCTCCGGTGGCCACTACGCAGCCAGTGCGCAACGATACTTCCTTTAGCGTTTCACTTTCCAAGCTTCTGAACCGGGATTCGCCGTATTTTTCAAAAATACGGGAAACAGATAATTCGTGTTTTTTTTCGATTTCCTCATCCAGGTCGATGAATTGGTAATCGAGCCTCTCAGCCAGTTGCCGGCCCAGGGTAGTTTTTCCGCTGGCCATGAACCCGATGAGGTAAATGTTATTGTGCATAGGGCGCTCAGAATTCAAGGGTCATCTGCTCACCTTCATCTGCTGGGGAAATATCCTGGTGGTCTGAAAAATCAATTTCTTCACCTTCAGGAATTTCGCCTTCAATAACCAGGGGATCCAGTTCAACAATCTCTTTCACTTCAAAAGAGGTAAGCCTTTTTCCTTTTGCTTTATCGCTTTTCACTCCAATAAATGCCGCCACATCGATGATTTCGGGAGCGCGTTTTGCATGTTTCCCGCCGAAGTTGATCTGCAGGCGAGGATATTTGTGTTCGCTGATAAACAAGAGATACGAACCGGAGTTCTCATCGATAAAGCGCTGAGGCTTTTCCGTGGGCTCGGAAGGGAATCGCTTCACATAAAAGAACTGCTGTTCTGCATCGAAGTAAACTGCAGTATAAACCCTTCCCGGCTTGTATTTCTCGACTTTCATTACATCATCTTCGAAATGGTTTGACAAATCGAAGGTCGACAGGCGGTAAAAGCCCGAACGGGTCATCACTAAAATCCTGTCCTGTTCGTGGAATTCTCCCAGGTAATTGGCTTTTTCTTCCGTATATAGCCGGTTTACTGCAGGATCGTACCAAATATGCGTTCCTCCGAGGGTACTGGCTCCCTTTTCGAGCATTACGACCTTGTGAACGGGGTATTTAGTGAGGATATTTCCGATGGAAGCCCTTTGCTTGATTTCGAGGGTACTGAAATCGAAGTCGAAAATATGGTTTTTCAGGCGGGGCCGGGGAACAAGGGTAACTTTGATCACCTCCGATTCGCCATTGGGATTGGCCGAAAGATAAAGAATGCGTGAATTGGGAGCTCCCCTGGTCAGGGTGTATTTCTTATCGCGGGTCAGCCCGGTGATGTTGATCCTTTTTACCATATTCACACCCGATTTACCATCGCGGTACACCACATTGTACGTGGTGCGTGTGTCGTTGCGCGAAAAGACAGCCACATGAATAATATCTTTGCCGACAAAGGATTTTTCGCTGACTTTTGTGATAAAGTAGGTACCATCGGCCCTGATAATGATGATATCATCGAGGTCGGAACAGTCACAAACAAACGCATCCTTCTTCAGTCCTGTGCCCACAAAGCCTTCCTGCCGGTTCACATAGAGCTTTTCATTGGCCATTACCACCCGGGCGGCTTCAATGGTATCGAAATTTCTCAGCTCGGTTTTTCTTGCCCATACCGAACCGTATTTCTTTTTCAGCTGTTTGAAGTAGTTGATGTCATATTCAATGAGATGATCGAGGTCATGTTTAACACCGGTCAGTTCATTCTCCAGTTCACGCATCAGTTCATCGGCCTTGCGTGCATCGTATTTTGATATTCGCTTGATCTTTATTTCAGTAAGTTTTACGATGTCGTCCACCGTTACGTCGCGGAGGAGTTTCTTCCGGTAAGGTTTAAGGCCTTCGGCAATGGCTTCAATCACGGCTTCCCAGGTTTCACAGCTTTCAATGGCCCGATAGACCTTCTTTTCAATGAAAATTTTCTCAAGCGATGACAGGTGCAGTTCTTCCCTCAGCTCATGCTGTCGTATTTCGAGTTCTTTTTTGAGCAACTCAACCGTATTAGCCGTTGAGATTCTAAGCATTTCGGAAACACCCAGGAATCTTGGCCTGTCGTTTTCAATTACGCAGCAGTTGGGGGAGATAGGTGTTTCACAATCGGTGAAAGCGTACAGGGCATCGATGGTGATATCGGGGGAAATGCCGGGGGTAAGGTGTACTATGATTTCAACTACATCTGCCGTATTGTCTTCGATTTTCCTGATCTTGATCTTGCCCTTTTCATTGGCCTTCAGGATGGAATCGATGAGGGAGGTGGTGGTTTGTCCGTAGGGCAGTTCCGTAATCGCCAGTGTTTTCTTGTCGACCTGTTTGATTCTTGCCCGAACTTTCACCACGCCGCCCCGCATACCATCGTTGTAACGGGAACAGTCTACCAGTCCCCCGGTAGGAAAATCAGGGTATAGTTCAAAGGGCTTGTTGCCGAGAATGGCTATGGAGGCGTCAATGAGTTCGTTGAAGTTGTGGGGTAGGATTTTGGACGATAACCCCACGGCGATACCTTCGGCACCTTGGGCAAGCAAAAGGGGAAACTTCATGGGAAGGAACACGGGTTCCTTGTTTCTCCCGTCGTAAGAGAGTTTCCATTCGGTGGTTTTGGGATTGAACACCACCTCGAGGGCGAATTTGGAGAGCCTGGCTTCGATATACCTGGGA
>JAKAMP010000151.1 GCA_021812865.1 Bacteroidota bacterium
TGGCGCCAACCGATACAGCGCTGAGCTATTACAACACGGATACACTCACCATTCCTGAGCTAAAGCAATTCTGCATGCTGCATTTCATCCAGGGAACCCTGATCTTCACCGATGGTAACCAGCCATCGGGTTATTATCCGACCATGAGGATCGACGATAGTTCCACACCGTATACCACCATCTTCAATAAGCTTTATATCAATACCGGGTACGATGTGATCAGCATCCCCGATAATGTCGGCGGCACCTATGTTTCCATTGACGAATCGCCAACCACGAATGTCATCACAGGGCGTAATCTTGGAACAGGCACTGAAGCTATTCCGGTGGTTGTATCCAACGGCGTAGTGCATGCCATCGACAAAGTACTCCTGTTCCCCAACCTGATTACCAAAAAATAATGATTCTTTCAAGGTTTTGATAATGAAATACAGATCAATACACCCCATGAAGGCAAACAAGAAAACACTCCTGCTGTTACTGGCCCTCTTCAGTTTCACCGTTGCATTTTCCCAGCAGCGCGCTGTGATCAGGGGAAGAGTAATTGACAAATCCGATAAAACGCCGGTAATCGGAGCCAATATCATCGAATACGACAAGGACAACCGTGTAATCAACGGTACCATTTGCGACGTGAATGGAAACTTTGTGCTGGAGATGAAGAATATAAACAATACAGTAAGAGTCAGCATCATTGGGTATGCCGCCAAGACGATTATACCCGATCCTTCCAAATCGATGAACATTGAGCTGGACCAGGCCAACACCCAGCTGAAAGAAGTGAAGGTGGTCGGAAGGAAGAAAATTGAGATGCCTACCCTTACCAACATTGAAGACCGAGACAATGCCTCTTCGGTGGTAAAAGTTGACCTGGGCGACATGAAAGAAGCTGGCGTACTTTCCGCAGCCGATGCCCTGCAGGCCAGGGTGAGTGGTCTGGATATCCTGGCTTCTTCGGGTGATCCTGGCTCAGGCTCCCAGCTGGTAATCAGGGGACTCAGCTCCATGGGCAACAACAAACCCCTGATCGTGATCGACGGTATTCCTCAAAGCTACGTACCTACGGATTTTAACCTGAGTTCAGCCGACCAACAGGATATCAGTAATCTCATCAACGTCCCTGTGAAGGATATCAAGTCTGTGACTATCCTCAAGGATGCTGCGTCAACCGCTATTTACGGTTCAAAAGGAGCCGACGGTGTGCTGCTCATCGAAACCAACAGAGGACGACTTGGAAAGGTACAGTTTGATTATACCTACAAGGCGAGCCTGAACATTCAGCCGCCTGCCATCCCCATGCTCAACGGAAATGAATACAGTATGTTGCAACTTGAAGAATTGCACAATGCACAAGGCGTATTCCAGGTACCAAACGAAATAGCCTACAATACAGATTATGCTGATTTTTATAATTATGCCGCGAATACAAACTGGATCGGAGCCATTACGAAGAACTCCTTTACCAACGACCACTATTTCAGTGTTTCAGGGGGTGGAGAAAAAACTAGGTATTTTACTTCCCTCAGTTATGTAAATGAAGGAGGTACAACCATCAACACCGACTCGAAGAGGTTCTCCACCCGGGTGAACCTGGACTATTTCCTGTCTGACAAGATCTTGTTTTCCGTCGGATTCAACTATACCAATAATCTTTCGGACTTCAACCTTTCCATCAACAATACAAACATCAGGGAAATGGCGTACATCAAAGCTCCCAACATGAGTATATGGGAATATGACGCCTATGGCAAGCTAACCGGTGAATACTTCACCCCTATTACCAGTTACCAAGGCGGGGGTGATGTTTATTTCAACCCGGTAGCTGTGGCAAACCTGGGCAAGAATTCTTCCCTTTCCAACACGATGGAAAACTCATTTACCCTGAAATACAATATTCTTGACTGGCTTGTATTCAGAGAAACCTTATCGTATCAGTTTTATGGCAGCAAGTCTAGGAATTTCCTTCCCTGGAACGCGATTGGAGCCGACTGGCTGAACTGGCAGGTGAACAAAGCAGAGGAAGGAAACAGCAACTATTCAGGACTCCAGACTGAAAGCCAGCTCGCCTTCACCACCAGTTTCGATTCCAGCCAGCATGTCATATCGGGTACCCTTAACTGGATCACCGAGCAAAACGGTGGCGAATGGCTGAATGTTCAGAGCAATCATATCCCGAGCACCTCGATCATTGATCCTTCCATTAACGGGAATATCAACTGGATCGGTAATGGTTCATCGGAAAAACGCGGTCTCGGCGCATTGGTAAGCCTGAATTATAAATTCAGGGACAGGTATTTGGTTCAGTCGAGTTTCAGAGCCGATGCCAGTTCTTCTTTCGGTAATAACCGACGCTGGGGAAAATTCGGCGGAGTATCGCTCGGCTGGAGATTCTCCGAAGAGTCGTTTATCAAATCGCTTGGATTTGTTGGCGAAAGCAAGCTAAGAGCGAGTTGGGGTATTGCCGGACGGCAACCCGACGATCCTTATGCCCGTTATGCCCAGTTCTTGACCGTAAGCAATGGCGGTTATATGACACTTCCCGGGATTTATCCATCCCAGCCATCCCTGGATAACCTGCAATGGGAATCAAGTACTACCAAAGACTTAGGACTTGACCTGAACCTGTTTCGCGACCGGCTCTTCATTTCCGGCGATATTTACGACAAGCTGACCTCCAATATCCTATTCTCCAACTATTACATCCCCAGTTCTTCGGGTTACGACCAGTTACTGTTCCTGAATGGTGGAAAATTGGATAACAAAGGCTGGGAATTATCCTTTGATTATAAGATTAAGCAAACCAAAGACTTCCGCTGGTCGGTGAATTTCAACATTTCACACAACCAAAATGCCTTTACTGCCCTGCCCAATAATTTTAATGTGGAGCAGTCCACTTCCATCGGCAACGGACAGTACCCGCTTCGGGTTGAATTGGGTCAGCCCATTGGGTCATTCTTCGGATTCAAGTACCAGGGCGTATATTCCACAACCTCAGACACCTATGCCAGGGATGCCAGCGGAAATGTTATTTATGACCAGTCTGGCGCTCCCATCCCGATGACCTATACCGGCAGCTATACCTTCAGGGCAGGAGACCCGAAATATGCCGACATTAACCATGACGGGGTGATTGACCTGAACGACGTGGCATACCTGGGTAACTGCAATCCCCAGTACGTGGGTGGGTTCGGTACATCGGTAAAATACAAAAACCTCGAATTTGTATGCCAGTTCCATTACAGGCTTGGATTCGACATCATTAATGGGGTAGCCATCCAGACCCAAGGAATGAATGATAAAAACAACCAGAGCAAGGCTACCCTGAGAAGATGGCGCGTTGAAGGGCAGAATGAACCCAATATGTTGCCCCGTGCATACATGAACAACCCGGCCAACAACCTCGGTTCGGACCGGTATGTTGAAAACGGCGATTTCCTCAGGCTTCTGAATGTTCAGCTTACTTATAGGTTCAGTCAGTCGTTCTGCGACAAGCTGAAAATGAGATCGCTGAACGTAACCATAAGCGCCAGGAAGATTGCCACATTTACCAGGTATTCGGGCCAGGACCCGGAAATCGGTATGGATGCCAGCAACCCGTTCTGGATTGGTGTTGACAATGCCAAAACCCCTCCTCCCGCACTGATCACTGGTAATATTTCAATCGGATTTTAAGCATGAAAAAAAAATCAGCCATGAAACTTAAATTATCCCTCCTGTTTATCATACTTTTTCTGCAGTTCTCATGCAGCAAATGGATGGAACTTATGCCTCCGGAAGGACTGACAAGGGAGGAATTCTGGAACACCAAGGAAGACGTTCAATCGGTGCTGATGGGGGCATATAGCGCCTTTGCCGGCATGGACGGGCTGCTTTTCAAATACGGAGAAATCAGGGGCGACCTGGTAAAGGGCGGCACGAACCAGTCGCTAGATGAACAGAAAATTATGGCAGGGAATATTTATCCTGATAACAGTCTATGTAGCTGGAGCCAGTTCTATAAGGTGATCAATTATTGCAACGAAGTGATCCTGAATGCCCCTCTTGTGAAGGGGAAAGACAATACCTTCACAGATTACCAGATGAACAGTTACTTGTCGGAGGCTTATTTTCTGCGTAGCATTTCCTACTTCTATCTTGTAAGAATTTATAAGGACGTACCGTATACAACGCAGCCTACAGAGAGCGATAATTCAGACATATACCTCGCCAAAACCGATGGGGATACCATCCTGAACCGTATCGTAACCGATCTGAAAAAATACAGGAATTATGCCCCGAATGATTACCAGACCCTAGAGGAAACAAAAGGACGGGCCACCAAGGCTGCTTATGATGCCCTTCTTGCCGACATTTCCCTCTGGCAGTTCGATTACACAGCTTGCATTAACTATGTGCAGAATATAGAGGCAACCAACAAGTACGACCTGATGCCCAATGACAAATGGTACAATATTTATTATCCCGGCAATTCCCTGGAAAGCATATTTGAACTCCAATACAATAACAGTCTTCTGCAGAAAAACAGCACGTATGACCTTACCCAGCATGATGCCTATAATTACAGGCCCAGCGATAAAATTGTGACCTTGTTTACGCAGACCGACAAGGATCCGGAGGTGATCAGGGGATTGGGCTCTATTGCCAAATATGGCGAAAACGACTACATCATATGGAAATACGTAGGCACCAGACCCGATGGACGTTCTGTAAGGCCGTTCAATGTGCTGAACAGTTGCAGCTGGATTATTTACCGGTACGCCGATGTGCTGCTGATGAAAGCGGAAGCGCTCTCGCAGTTGGGCCGGTACACCGAAGCTTTGCAGGTACTGAACCAAATCCGTTTCAGGGCCGATGTTTCGCCGTTGTCGCTGGCCAACTCACCTATCGTGTATGAAGATGCCATATTGAATGAACGTGCACTTGAACTGGCCTTCGAAGGTAAACGCTGGTTCGATCTGATGAGAATGGGAAGACGCAACAATTACACCAGAAAACTGGACTTCATCAACATTATTCTGAGCAATGTGCCATCCACTCAGAAAAGGATCCTCAGTATAAAACTGGCGAATCCGCTGGGGTGGTATATGCCCATAGCCAAACAGGAATTGGAAAGAAATATCAATTTGGTACAGAATCCCTATTATCTTGAAAGCCAATGAAAAAGCCGGGAATAATCATCATCCTGATCGCTATCCTTTTTAGTGAATATGCCTGCCAAAAAACTGACATTACGGCACATTTCAAGGATATGCATCAGTTATCGATCAAGGATTACATGCTCGCAAACAAGGACAAGTATTCGAGTTTCCTCAGTCTTCTTGAAAAAGGACGACTTCTCGAAACCCTGGGTGCATATAATCCCAAAGCCAGCGGGTATACCCTTTTTCTGCCTACCAACGACGCGGTGGATGCCTTCATTCAGCAGAGCAATAAATATGCTTCCCTGGATGACATGCTGAAAGACACTGCCTATGTTTATGAATTCTGCAGGTACCATGTGGTGAACATGGCCATCCGCTCAAATGACTTCCCCTTTGGCGCCCTCAGCCAGATGACTCTCTCGGGCGACTACCTCACGGTAAGCTTTGTTGTACAGCAGGATACATCTTATTACCTGATCAACAATATGGCTCCGGTAGCCATTCAGAATATTGAACTTTCGAACGGCTTTATCCATGTGATCTCTGCTGTGCTCAAACCCATTTCCAATACCACTTACAGTTGGCTGGCCTCCCATCCTGAGTACTCCATCTTTAAGGATGCGGTTGATATTACCGGGATGAAAGACAGTCTTGATATCGATGTGAAGAATCCTAGCATGCTGGGAAAATCTGTTACATTATTGGTGGAGGCAGACTCTATATATCATAAACGAGGAATTTACGGGCTTTCCGACCTGGAAAATCTTGTATCACCCGGCAAAACCGATTATACCAATGTGCTGAATCCGCTCTATAACTATGTGGGCTACCACATGCTGAGAGGTACAAAGTTTTTGAGTACGATGTATGGTCAATCCACCAACTATCAAACATTCTCAGATATTCCCATCCTGATTAGCGGTAAGGGAATGGATATACAGATCAATCCCGGCAAAGAAAGTTTTGATACCCTTGTCAATCAGATGGATACGACTATCATTAACTGGGTGGGATTCTATTATGACCAGAGCAACATCATTACCCAGACCGGAGCAGTGCACTTCATTGACCAGGTATTGCAGCAACAGAAACCTTCCAGAGCGAACCAGTATTTTGAATTCTGGGAAGAGCCGCTTCTTCTGACCTTGCGGCAAACACCAGGTTCCTATCTGATCACTGATCATTCTTCACTCCAAACGGTGCAGTGGTCGGGGGCAGACCTGACCTACGTCCGCAATACCGATGTGGCCGGTGTTACAGCTAGTGCCTGGAGCAACGACTACTTCCTGATCAATGGGGACTTTACCATGAGTTATTCTGTTCCTGCCATTGTACAAGGCAATTACACCGTGTACATTCGTGCAGACGGTTACAATTCTACCAATGCACTGATCGAAGTATATATCGACGGTAAAAAACTGGGTCAGTATATTGACCTTACTGCGGGAGGTACTGCCGATTCTCCTTTTAATACTTACGAGGTTGGAACCATTGAATTTTTACAGTACCAGCCTCATACCGTTGAAGTACAGTCGCTTATTCCCGGCCGGTTTTGTTGGGATTTTGTTCAGTTTGAGCCAATTTAAATTCAGGGTAAATGAAATCGAAAGCAGGTTTAATCGCATTATTTCTGTTTGCACTGCTGCTTGGGTGCAAAAAGGACTGGGAAGATCATTTTACAAAAATTCCCGTATCAAGCAATAGATCGGA
>JAKAMP010000152.1 GCA_021812865.1 Bacteroidota bacterium
CCTTGCACCTTTCAGGAACATGTGAAAGAATAATTGCAAAAATGGAAGGCTGCTTACTTCCGGTGGGTTAACATTGATGACATTGGCATGCACAGCCATGGTCATATAAGTTCCTGAGGCGAGCCCGAAGGTGATGGCTGTAAAAATAGAACCCAGAACTGCTCCTATAACCATTGAAAACCAACCGGTAATCCTCATTCTGATTAAAACCCATGCAAACCCTATCGTGAATATCAATGCTGAAAGCGTTTGCACAATGAGGGTGGCCGATTTTATTCCCCCTGTATGAGCAGGCAATCCGTTGAATGGCCAAATGTACCAGATAATGTCAGCCCCAAAGCCAAAAAACAGGCCAATGAATGCAAAAATCTTAAGTAGGGCAATTTCTCTTTCTTGGGTTTCGGTTTTCATATTCATTCGGTTTATGGCCCTTCATCAGGCGCCGGGTGGAAATAATCAATCAGTATAGTTATTTTTTTCGAGAACCTGCCTTAAAATTGAAATATTCATAAAAAAAACTCAAAAATGCACGATTTTGTTCGCGAAATCATGAACCTTTTTTGTTATTTGGAATGATTTTAAAAAATGAAAGGATAATGAGTCTCAAGCAAGACGCGCCATTCATTTGTAAAAAATGCCTAAAGACAGTAGCAGAAACATTGAAAAATTTGATCAACGCTATTTAGGCATGGTCAATGGTCAACCCGAGCCCCGAAACCTAAAACTTTTAACTTTAAACTTAAACCTTCAATCCTCTTCCTTACTCACCGCCTTCTTGCCAAGGATAATTCCATCAGCATTTAACCGGACTTCAAGAGAACCCATGGCATTTTTAACAATTGCCTCATAAAACATACCCTGAGAGGGCGTTTCTATTTGTTCGCAAGATTTGATCCGGTAATTAAAAAAGCCATTATTCAGGGTTTGGACTACAGTCAGAGGTAGCTCGGCCGTAATGATCGGAGTTTCCGTTTCGAGCCATTGGCCTTCTTTACTGAACAATGCGCTGTGTTTCCTGCCGCTGAAAACAAAACGGGCTTCATAAACGCTGTCGTTTTCGGAGGACCACTTTACTTTTGATGCACCTGCATATTTGGAATTGAAGGATGACATCATCTGCGGCGGAATATCCTTTTCACTGATGCCACCGGAACATCCGGCCAGCGTACATAAAATGGATATCGATATAAAAAGAGCTTTTGTTTTCATGGAAATGAATAATGGTTAACCCAAAGTTATGCAATTGTTCGATTCATTTACCAGGTTTCTGCAATAAACGGGAGGCCAAGCGCAACATGGTGGGTAAAACAATAAGAAGCAGGGGAAGGGCCAGGATAAATCCACCGGTAACGGCAATAGCCAGGGGCTGGTGCATTTGAGCGCCTGTTCCTATGCCAAGGGTAAGGGGGAAGAGGGCTATAATAGCGCCAAGGGCTGTCATAAGTTTGGGCCTAAGACGAGTGGAAATGGCATAGGTTATGGCCTCGTCCAGCGTGCTTGTTTTCCAGCTGGTTCTGAACTGCTGGTAAGTGAATATAGCATTTTCACCTATAATACCCACAATCATGATGATACCCGTATAACTGCCTACGTTCAGCGGCGTCCCGGTGATGTACAAGGCCAACAGGCATCCCGCCATTCCTGCGATAGCAATCAGCATGATCAGGAAGGATACGACAAAATCCCGGAAAATAAAAAGTATGATGGTGAATACCAGTAGGATGGCTGCAACCAGAATGGTGGTTAGTTCATTGAACGATTTGACCTGTTCTGCATAAGCTCCGCCATATTCAATCTGGTATCCTCCCGGCAGAGCAATTTCTTTGTCAACTTTTGTTTTAATGTCATGAATCACACTTCCCAGATCCCTGGCATTCAGCCTGGCTGTGACTGCTACCATCGATTGCAGGTTCTCTCTTTCGATTTCAGCCGATCCGGGCTCCGCGGCAATATCTGCCAGGGTCGACAGCGGCTGCAATCCTCCTCCCGGGATAAATACCAGAGATTTCTTCATGGCTTCCAGCCCTTTGTCATTTCGCTCATTCTGCAGAATGCGGATGGGCGTCATCTGCTCTTTTTCCATAATGGCGCCGGTCTCCACCCCGTCAAGCATCGTCTGCAACTGGAACTGGAAGTTATCCGGTGTTATGCCGAACATGGCCAGCCTTTCCTGGTTGGGAACAACTTTTACCGTGGGTCCTGCAATCGTGATCCCGTTGTAAACATCGGCCGTACCAGGTACCGACTCGGCTACGGAGGCAACCTGTTCTGCTATCCCGTGCAACTTATCCGGATCGGTTCCAAAAACCTTGATCTCAATGGGCTGTACTGAAGTCATCAGATCGCCCAGCATGTCGCCTACCACCTGTCCGAAGTCAATGGTCAGCGAGGGCTCACTGGCTTCAATCTGCTTCCTGATGTCATTGCTTACCTCGTCGGTGGTCTTGTCCCGGTTCTTTTTTAACTGGATCAGGTAATCCCCGTTGTTTGGCTCTGTGATGAAAAAGCCCATCTGGGTGCCTGTTCTTCTTGAATAACTCTGCACTTCAGGTGTGGAGGTTACAATTCTATCTACATGCTGTAAAATCCGGTTGGTTTCTTCCAGCGAGGTGCCGGGCGGACTGAGATAGTCAAGAACAATCGACCCTTCATCCATTTCCGGCAAAAAGCCGGTTTGAAGACGGGGAACGATAAAAACGATGGCAATGGCAATCAGAACCAGCAACACAAGGCTGATGGCGGGCCGTCTGATGAAAAATTCAACCCATGCCTGTTTCTTTACTAAGTGGGCCGCAGGCAGGGTATGCACTCCCTTGCGAGAAAAGAGGATGTAAACGATGGGCAGGCCAAGCCAGGTAATGAAAAACGAACTCACCAGGGTGATGATCATGGTACCGGTCAGAATCTTGAAATATGAACCTGCTACCCCTGTCATCCAGATAAAAGGTACGAAAATCACAATCGTACTTAAGGAGGACCCGATCATTGCCGGAAGGAGAAAACGAACCGCTTTCTTCACCAGCGGAACAGGCTCCTCCCCGGGATACTCCTCATGCGTACGATGGATCTGCTCAACCACCACAATGGCATCGTCAATGATCAAGCCAATGGATGCAGCTATAGCGCCCAGCGTCATGATGTTGAAGGTGAAATTCATGATGTACATGACCACCAGGGTGAGTGCGATGGTAAGCGGAATGGTTACCAGAATGACCAGGCTGGCTTTGAATGATCTGAGAAAGATAATCGCTACTACGATAGCCAGCAGCAGACCGATCCACAGGGCATCGATGATGCTCCGGATGGAGTCATGCACAAAATCGGCCTGGATATAATAGGGCCGCAGGGTAACTCCCTTCGGAAGAATTCGTTTCAGTTCCTGCACTCGCTGTTCAACCTGACTGGACACTTCAATAAGGTTTGATTCCGGCTGTTTGAATACGGCAATCAGGGGAACATCCTTTTCATTTGCATTGATTTTTACATATTCCCTTTTTTCTTTCACTTCGACTTTGCCTATGTCTTTCACCCTAAGGGTACGCCCGTTTGACTGACTGATCACCACATTTTCCAGTTCGTCCAGGTTGGCAGGAGCCGCATCGGTTACATTCAGGTACATTCGCCTGTAATCCATCATGTACCCGTTCGATAAAATGATGTTTGCCCGCAGAAGCGCATCACGCACCATATCCGGGGTAACCGATAATTCAGACATCCGGCGTGCATCCATGATTACCCAGTATTCTTTGGCTTTTCCACCGGCTACCTCTACCGATGCTACACCTGCAGCCCTGGAAAGGTAGGGTTTTATGGTATATTCAGCCAGCAACCTTGCTTCGATTGGCGTCAAATGGTTACTTTCAAGAGAGTACCCCATCACCTGGAGTATTGAAGGATTCATCTTTTCAACAGTAATCTGGATGTCGGAAGGGAGGTTTCCGCGGATCTCTGCCAGCCTAGATTCAAGTTGCTGTTTGGCCAGGTCTATGTTGACGTTCCAGTCCATATATGCCGATATCTCGCACGTTCCCCTGCTGGTGATGCTACGGATGGTTTGCAGTCCGGGTACCTTCTTGATAGCCTCTTCCATAGGCTTGGTAACTGTGATCATCATCTTTCCCACTGGCTGCTGGCCATTATCGGCAATTACCTTGATCTTGGGAAAGGTGATCTCGGGAAAAAGGGAGGTCTGAAGATGGGTATAGACAAATATGCCGGCCAGCAAAATCATGAATAAGATAATCGATACCGGGCTTTTATATTTTATAAGCGAATTGAACATGATATAACGCTGTACGTTCAGTGAAACTTAATTGTTTTCCGTTACTTTCACCATAGCCGTATCGGGCAATCCGTAATTCCCCTGGGAAACAAAACGGTCTCCGGAGGAGAACATGGGTGAAACAATTTCCACCAGACTGTCGGACTCAGTACCCTTTTGTATAGGCACTTTTACTGCGACACTGTCGCTGATCAGCTTCATTACCCAGAAACGGGTCTGGGTTTCATTGCTAAGCACACAGGATTTATTTAAGGCGTTCACTATATGTCCTCCGCTGGCATTCAGCATCACGGTAACTTGCAGTCCTTCCGGTAATATTCCGCAATTGCTTACATTCACAACATAATCCTGTGCCTGCGTGGCGGGGTCTACGGTGGGAATCGCTCTGCCAATTGCTCCCCTGATGCGGCTGCCATCGGGCATGACCAGTTGAACAGTTTTTCCGGCCTGAACATTCTTGTGGTATTCAAAAGGGACTTTCATCAGAAAGACAAGACTGGAAGGTTCAACCAGGATAGCCAACGGATCGGATTCCGAAACATAATCGCCGGGATGATGGTTGAGCTGTGTGACGATGCCCCGGGTAGTGCAAACTACATCAATCAGTCCGCTGAAATGCAGGGTCGAATCGGCATTCATGTTTTTCAATGCCCTGCCTTCTTTTGTGCGAATCCTGAAGAGCAAGGATCCTGCTGCAGCTTCCTGTCCAAGAGATACTTTTACCGATTCCAAAAATCCCGTTGCACTGGCACGCACGGTCTCCCGCTGCAAATAACCCGCTACAGCATTGAGCTCAATCTGGTCGGCCATTGGCACCTTCACTATCTTGCCGATGCTCACCGGCGTTACCGGTTCCCCTGCACTGTCCTCTTCCGGAGCCCTCCCCTTGCAGGCGAAAATGAAAAGAACCATCAGAATGAACGATACCCGTATGTTGATGTATTTTTTCATGGAATATTTAGTTATTCAATATATTACCAATGGATGTAATTGTAATCATTGATGAGCCCAAGTTTTTTGAACCTTGCCTGGTTCAAGGTAAGCGATAGTTCCCTGTAGTTTCGTATCATCAGGATGTAATCGGTAATGGACATCATTCCGGCATTCAGCAGTTTGCGGGCCGATTCCAGCATCTGTTCCGTGTTTTCTTTTTGGGCGGTATACAGGGTAATGGTCGATTCTGTGGCATACAGTTCCTTCAATATCCTGTCAATTTCCTGGTCTCTTTGGGTAAGGAAAAACTCAAGGTATTTCATCCGTGTTTTTTCTTCCAGGTCAATCTTGCTGTATTCAATTCTTTTCTGGTGGCCGTCATATAGGGGAACAGAAAAGGTCAGGCCTGCGCTCATCCCGAAATTCTTTCCTATGGTACTGAATTGTGAACTCAATAAACCTGCATCGGCCATCCATTTTACAGACGGCCTGTACCGGTTGTCAACCAGCAGCCTTGAATTGCTAATCTGCATACTGTCAATAAAATATTGCTTCAGGAATGGATTCCCGGCGCCCCGTATGGTTGAGTCTATGTTGAATGAAGGGGATTTCAAACTGATTTCGCCTGTATCGGTTATGCCACAAATGATATTCAGATCGGCCAGATCGCGCTGGTATACGATGGAGGATTCCTTTACCTGCCGCTCAATACTCTGGTATTCGATCTGGAAACCCAGGAAGGAGGCCTGCGACGGCAAGGTCGCCACGGCGAAGACTAGCCTGAAGCGGGAGGTCCAGTCGGCGTTGGACTCGGCCAGGAACGAGTTCAACGAGGTCGTCGCGACGGAGCGCAAGGAACCCGTGCTCGGTGAGGTTCATCTGCCGGAGAAGGCCGTCGAATCCGAGGCGGGAGAACTTGCCGTCCGGCCCCGCGAAATCGGGATCGTTCCTGACCCCCTCAGCCAGCGTGTCGTCGGAAAGCGAGAGCCCGAGTTGCTCGGCATGCGTCTTGACCGCGGCCTGCGCGACGAGCTGATCGAGCGCCTGCCGGTCGAGGCGCAGCATCAGCGCCTGCTCGGTCGTGAGCCGCTCGCCGCCTTCGAGCGTGATGCCGCGGATCTGATTCTGGAACGCACGCTGAAAGTCCGTAACGGTGATATCCGTGTCGCCGACCTTGGCCACCGCGCCGCGTCCGAATCCACGGAACACATCGGAAACGTTCCAGAAGACACCGAAGCTCACGATAAGGAGAGCGAACAGGAGCTTGGCCACCCACCCTTGGGCGCCGCGTCGCATGGCGTCGAGCATCGAGAAAATTCTTCCTGTTAAGAGCGGGTGGCGAGCGCATGAGTGCTGGCTCGGCCGCCACCGCTTGCAGAAAATGGTGATCCCGTCCATGACGGGAGGCGTCGGGGTGATATGAAGCCCACCCCGCCGGGGAATGCAAGACTGTGCTGCGGGGCTGAAAATAAGTTAATTCGGAGCCCCCACGGGGCCGGAAAACAAGGGGTGGGAATGGCCGGAGTGAAGAGGGAGCGGCAGGGTCGATGACGACGCGCATTCGTCCGCTCGTCGCGGGCAACTGGAAGATGAACGGGCTCGCGGCCGCGCTCGGCGAGGCAAAGGCCGTCAAG
>JAKAMP010000153.1 GCA_021812865.1 Bacteroidota bacterium
ATCGGTTAAGTCTGTTGGGTACATAACTAAGTAGTGTTGGTTTGTACCTGCTAATACGCCCGGAAGATCCGTTCGGATGGGTTAACCTGCTCTCTTTATACGCTGGAAAAAAATTTTATAAAAGCTCTAAGATAATTTTGTAAAATTCATGAAGGGGCAACCCGATGAAAAGATTGCGGTTTATTATGATTAAAAACCTTGCAAATGCTTGTTTTTTTAACTATATTTACTAAACTAAATGAATGGTTAAGAAGGAGTTAAAAGTAGAACCCGATCCCGGGTTTTAAAGAAAAGGGAGGTTCCTTTCACCTTGGAAACTGAACCTGAACTGACCCGGTAACCTGGGAATAATGAAAGGGAATATATAGGGAAGCTTCTGACTTAAGGATCATATAAGTATACAATTACCTAGTTTAAAACCAGACCTTATGAAAGCACTTGCATCACTGAATCTGGTTATAGTGTTCTGCGGGATTGCAATCAGTAATCCATTTATGCTGATCAACGCACCTTCCTCAATCCCGGCAATCGTCCTGGCAAATCCTAAAACACCGGTTTATGATGTTCCCTCCGACACGGTAAAAAAAATTGTCTTATGGGATTGTTCGTCTGATACTGTTTGCAGTTATTCATGGGATTCTCAATCCCATTCATGGATCAATTATGAAGAAAATATCTGCATTTACAATCCGAAGGGCATGATCACGGAATACATGCTGAACCGTTGGGATAAAACCAAAGCCGTATGGATCAATAGCCTGAAATCCACCTACTATTATTATGCTAACGATTCCATCCGCTTGATAATAGAACAATACCGGGATTCGACTTCAAATAACTGGGTCAACAGTTGGAAATATGATTATACCTATAGCCAGTATGGAGATTACAGGGAGATGATCAGTCAGAAATGGGATACCCAATCCAATAGCTGGATAAACGTTCAAAGAGAAACCTACACCTATGACAAGGATTTTAAAAAATCAGAATTACGTCAACAGGATTGGGATTTAACTTCACATCAATGGTTAGCGAAATGCAGGGAGACATGTAAATTCGATCTTTACGGGAACCTGGTCAGGCAGCTGGTCCAGATCTGGGATTCGGATTCGCATGCACTGGTCGATGATGCCTGTTACAAAAAAACCTATGATGGTAACGGGAACCTGATTGAAATGAGAACCCAGGTCTTTGATCCGGGTAGCAATTCACTTGTAAATTTCAGTAAATCACGATACAATTATCAAAACGGCAATAAAATCGTGAATGAGTTGGCAAGATCATGGAATGCCAGGTCAAAAGAATGGGAGGTATGGTATTCTGATAATTACACTTACAGCCAGGATGTGGTGGAATTGGTGCGGCAGGAGTGGGACAAGAACAAACAAATTTGGAGAAACACAGGAAGGGTAGTCAGCACCTATGATAAAAATCTTAATAAAACAGGTGATCTGAAGCAAATCTGGGATCCCAGAAACCAGGCATGGGTGAATATTTCCAAAAAAAACTGGAAATATGATAATAACAACAACCAGACAGGATACCTATACCAGGTTTGGAATACCGAAAGCAGCAACTGGGTCAGCATATTCAAGAACATACAGAAAAAGTAGAATCAGGGGAAAGCTAAAGATAATTTATTTTATGTGAAGCGCTTTTCTCTTCCCAGGCACTTTCCAAAGAGAACCCCATAAGGACAACTATTTTGATCTTAACCACGGGATGAAGCCTGCAGCATTTACAGGTTCAGTCTTATTGAAATGCCAGGAAAGTGAAAGGGCATAACCCTTTGATTATGCCCCTTGCAGGATTATTATAAGATCGTGTTAACCCCGTCTGTTCTCCGGCGGTATTGGATGAAGATCAGTTATTCTGTGCTCTTGTCTTCAGTTGTTCCGGATTGAGTGTGATCAGGTGACCTATGGGTTTACCGTTCCTGTATGTGATCACTCTGAGTGTGATGGGACCATCCGGCAGATCGAAAGGAGCATTATACTTTGGTGAGTGGCTGTCGGGCATGGTGCCATCTATGGTGTAATAAATATCCAGGCCGGGAATTTCACTGTCCATCGTCACCGTCATTTTGCTATCGGTGATTTTGGTATTGACAATCGCATCGTAAATGGCGCGTGCATAGTTCACGCCGGCAACATCTTCCCGGTCAAAACGGTTTTCCATGCGGGTTACGAAATTATCCCAGTTTTTTGATTCTTTGGGCGACCAGAAGTCTTCTGCCAGCGCCCATCCACGAGGCCAGGTCATATACTCGGCATGGCGCAGGATGGGCACCTGCTCAGTCCAGAGATTACCCTGCCCACCAAGGATGTATTTGGCATCCACGCTGTCGGGAACGGGTTCAAAACTGTAGCATTTGCGGGTGCGCAGGTTGGCATAGATAGGGGGATCAACGGTAGGATCGCCCTGAGTATAATCAAGATAAGCAAAAGTGGTAGGAGTCATCACTACATAATGTCCCATTTTCGCTGCCTGGATACCGCCCTTGATGCCTCTCCAGCTCATAACGGTGGCGTCGGGTGAAATACCTCCCTGGAGAATTTCATCCCAAGCGATGAGTTTCTTCCCTTTGGCCTTCAGGATATCTTCCACTCTTTTCATGAAATAGCCCTGCAGCTTTTCTACGTCGGTAACATTCAGTTTTTTCATCAGGGCCTGGCAACCAGGATCTTTCTCCCAGAATCCCTTATAACATTCGTCTCCACCCACATGAATATAGGGATTGGGAAAGAGGGTGGCGAGCTCGGTGAACACCTTGTCTAAAAAAACATACACATTTTCATCGGAAGGATTGAGGGTATTATCGATCAGCATTTTAAAGGTACCGTCGCCATACCATTCAGAAAAGCTGGACCCGGGATTGACCTTGATACTGGTGTCTTTTGTAGTGCAAAGTTCCGGGTAGGATGCAATGGCAGCCATGCTGTGTCCCGGGACGTCGATTTCCGGAACAATGGTAACAAAATGATCCTGTGCATATTTCACGATCTCACGGATATCGTCCTGGGTGTAAAACCCTCCGTCGGTTGCGGGTTCCCCGGGCAGAGGCGGCTTGCGGGCACCAAAATAACCATAACGTTTTACCCTCCAGGCTCCTACCTCGGTGAGCTTAGGCAGGGACTTGATCTCTACACGCCAGCCGTTATCGTCGGTAAGATGCCAGTGCAGGGTGTTGAATTTAAGCCTTGAAATTTCATCGATGTATCTTTCCACTTCTGCTTTGGTGAAGAAATTGCGGCTCACATCGAGCATGATGCCCCTCCAGCCAAACCTGGGATAGTCTACTACCTTTACTACCGGAACAGACCATTTTGCCGTTGTTTTGGTTTTGCCTTCAATTTCCTTAGGAAGAAGCTGCATCAACGATTGCATTCCGTAATATAGACCGGCCGGCTGATTGGCCGAAATAACCACCGATTTTGGCGTAACATCGAGGATATATCCTTCATTACCGAGTTGAGTATCGGCTTTTTCCAGCAGGTTCATCTGTACAGTACCTGCCTTTCCCTCGCGGACATTGAACGGGAATCCTGTGGGAGCGCTGAGTTTTTCGGCCAGATCAACTGCCACCTTCCGGGCGTCAGCCTTGTTGTACCTAATGGTTGCTTCTTTGGTAAGCAGAAAAACGCCTTTTCCTTCCTTCACCGAAACCGGTTGTGGAATAAGTTGTACCGTTGGTTTCTGCCCGAAGGCCATCAGGCCGGGAAGAAATAAAAACAAGAAAAATAGTTTCTTCATAGTCAGGTATCTTTTATTGAATAATGAACAGGAAAATCAATTTTTAAACATAGGAAGGAAAAAGATCATTTTTGCCTTCAATATTAGCAAAGTTTCAGGAAGCATATCTTCGAAATGCGAAGTTAAAAAGATATTTTGGAGAATCGTTTGATAAATGCTCATGACGTTGGCGTGTTTCATTTTGATTTAAACAATGAATCCTTTAGCAACTAATCAGAGTGACTTTGATTTTTTTTCCATACACGATTCTGGCGATATTCAAGAATAATTCCCTAACTTAGGGAGACTTGTCGAAGAAAACCATTGCGCCGGAATGTTTCTGTATACGATGTTTCTTTTAAAAACGTATAAAGATTTCCTGAATAGGATCGTCCAGCAAAACAATAAAAATACTTGACCGATGAAGACAAATCAATTTATCATCGAGAAGCCCAGCCGGTTTGGAATGGATCAGACGGTGGATATACTTGTCAATACTGCCATTCAGAAGGGCTGGAGCCATCTTGCCACGCATGACCTTCAACATTCTCTTGAAAAATCAGGAAAGAAGGTCAGGCCTGTCAAGGTTATAGAAATATGCAAACCCGATTATTCGGGCAATATGCTTGAAAAAAACGATGAAAGGATCATGTCGGTATTGATGCCCTGCAGGGTTTCGGTATACATGAAAGATGACGGCAAGGTGTATGTTACCTTACTTAATACTTCCATGCTGGCCGCCTATATGCCAGTGGCCATTGCAAAGGCTATGACGGGAGCAGCCGATGAATCTTTCGAAATTGCACAGAAAGTCCTTGCCTGAATGAATGTTTCCGGCTTTCGTCTGCCTACTCCTTATTGGGTCATAACACCATGACCATCGATTCTTTGCTATAGATAGCCCTGTCCAGTTTCTTCATTCATTTCACTGTAAAGGTCTCGCTTACCTTGTGCAATGATCCGATTGGCGAAAAACCAACTGGCGAACCTTGCTGCGGACTGCCGGGAAATTGCCACCATACTTGCTTCGCGCTTTCAGGTAACAAATCTAAGTTTCGGTTACCCGGTAAGCTTCCGGGATACAGAATAGTTCTGACCTCTAATCCTCTGCTAAAAACGGGCAGGGTTTTACGAAACCCGTAACACTCTGTTATATTGATCGTTATCATAAGTTTAATTAAAACATAATGAACTTTTGTTCAATATATTTGTTTTTTGAACATATGTTCACTATATTTGTATCATAAAAATTAAGCGTATGTCGCCACGAACTAAAAAAATCAGGTTGATCCAAAGGAGGCCCAGTTTTGCCGGGTTCAGGCCCTATGGGAATCAAAAGCCGGGAGCATGCGAAGTAGCCTTGAATTTCGAGGAATACGAGGCAATCAAGTTATGCGATTATGAGCTTCTTACGCATAGTGAGGCATCTGCCATGATGAACATATCCAGGCCAACCTTTACGCGTATTTATGAAAGTGCGCGGAGAAAAATTGCAAAAGCTTTTGTTGAAGGATCTACCATCTGCATTGAAGGGGGAAAATCAGTGGTGAATACCCATTGGCAGGAATGTCAAACATGCAAGATCTCATTTTCGGTTACCGAAAAGAACCCTCATGTGTGCCCGCTTTGTCAGACTCCGGTACTTGAGGAACTTGAAATCCAGTAATTTCCGGAAGCAACGTTTTATCAAAAAGAAAAAACTTTGATATGAAAATAGCATTTGCATTAAGCGAGAACCATCACCGTTCATATATTGACGATCATTTCGGACGGTGCAACTGGTATGGTGTATACGATACAGACACCAAAAAGGCCCAGTATCTTGAAAATCCCAACCGGTATGCAGAAGAAGGCGCCGGGTGTACCTCGGTTGATTACCTGATGGAATATGGTATTCAGGCGATCGTGGCTGGCAGGTTCGGTTCCAGGGTGGTTGAGCTGCTCAAGAAAAAAAACATACAGATGATTATTCCCGAGGGAACAAAAACCATGGAAGAGATCATCAAACTCTATAAAAACTAAAACGAGATGAAACGAACATGTTTGCGAATAAATACAAACACCAATGAACCGAGTTTACGAGCTCGGCAAAGCCAAAATAGCAAACATGGAGTTCTCCCGCTGAAGCGGGGCAGGCTAACGGATCATTAACTAAAAATTATTTACAGATGAAAATTGCGGTTCCAACAAGAGGCGATGTGGTAGAGAACCACTTTGGCCAGTGCGATATCTATACGATCCTGACCATTGACAACCAGAACAAAATAGAAAAAACTGAAATTTTGCCCTCGCCCCAGGGTTGCGGGTGCAAATCGGATATTGCTGCTACCCTGCGTCAGATAGGCGTTGACACCATGCTGGCCGGTAATATGGGACAGGGCGCCCTCAACACACTGACCCATCAAGGCATACAGGTGATCCGCGGAAATTCGGGCAATATTAATCAGGTAGTTGAAAATTTCCTGAGCGGAAATGCCATAGATTCCGGAATTACATGCGCACAGCATGAACATCATCATCATGGGGAGGAAGAACATTCATGCAGTCATAACCATCATGGATAATGGATTGTACCAAATGCACTGCCAAGACCTGCCGGTCAACAGCCAGTTGCGGAGCGGAAGAATTCAGTAAAGCCGACATACAACCCGCCTATGCAGAGCCTCACAACCAAAAGATTCTGCAGGCTGCAGCCTCCCTGGTCGATAATGGGCGGGCAGGTATGCTTTCCCGTCTGGAGGAGGTTATTGAGTTCATAAAAATCATGGGCTACCAAAAGGTCGGATTGGCCTATTG
The DNA here is from genome assembly GCA_021812865.1 of Bacteroidota bacterium. Classification (GTDB taxonomy): domain Bacteria; phylum Bacteroidota; class Bacteroidia; order Bacteroidales; family JAAYUG01; genus JAKAMP01. Next base: position 6,529 of record JAKAMP010000153.1, read on the forward strand.
TTATGGTATGGAAAATGAAGCCCGCGCAGTAAGGGAGATTTTATGGGAACAGGACATCAGGTTGTCGGGTATTTCCTGCACTGTGGGAGGCGTTGCCCAAAACGAGATCAATCCCGAAAGCTGTATTCACAACGTATCGTGCAATCCTATCGGCCAGGCTACACAACTCAATGACGAGAACACGGATTTTGTAGTGATCATGGGGATTTGCCTGGGACATGATATCCTGCTGCAGCGGAACCTGAAGGCCGATTTCACCACCCTGGTAGTAAAAGAC
>JAKAMP010000154.1 GCA_021812865.1 Bacteroidota bacterium
GGGAATCACATTGGCCGATGAGGGCATGTGGCTCCTTCCTCTGATACAGAAACTGAACATCAAACGCATGAATGAAATGGGCTTCAGGCTCACTGCTGATGATATTTACAGCATCAACCAGGCCAGCCTGAAAGACGCCGTGGTAGCCCTGGATTACGGATCCTGCACTGCTGAAATGATTTCTCCGGATGGCCTGCTGCTTACCAACCATCATTGCGGGTACGAGGAAATACAGGCACACAGTTCGGTCGATCACGATTACCTTACCCTGGGATATTGGGCCAACAGTATGAAGGATGAGCTGCCGAACCCGGGCAAGACAGCCACCTTTCTGGTTCGTATGGAAGATGTGACCTCAAAAATCAATGCAGCTATCAATGGTTCCATGAATGAAGATGAAAAATCAAAGAAAATTGAAGAAGTGAGCGCTCAGCTGGTAGAAGAGGCCACTCAGCATACCCATTACGATGCCACGGTGGAATCATTTTTCTCCCATAATGAGTATTACCTCATCGTTACCGAAACATTCAAGGATGTGCGGCTGGTAGGAGCGCCTCCATCGTACATCGGCAAGTTCGGGGCCGACACCGACAACTGGATGTGGCCCAGGCAGACCGGCGACTTCTCCATATTCAGGATCTATTGCAGTCCGGATGGAAATCCTGCCGAATACTCGGAGAAAAATGTGCCTTACCATCCCAAAAAGTTTCTGCCTGTGTCGATCAAAGGAGTGAGAGAGGGGGATTTTACCATGGTAATTGGATATCCCGGTACCACCCAGCGCTATCTGACCTCATACGGGGTCAATGAACTGATGACCGAAACCAATCCGAACCGGATCAAAATAAGGGGAGTGAAACAGGACATCTGGCTGAAGAACATGATGTCAAACGAAAAGATTCGTATACAATATGCTTCAAAATACTCGGAATCGACCAATTACTGGAAGTTCTCGATTGGGCAGCAGCAGAGTTTCAAACGTCAGGATATTCTTGCCACCAGAGAGGCACAGGAAAACAAGTTTAACAGCTGGGTGAATGCTGATCCGCACCGGAAGTCAATGTATGGTGGAGTGTTGGAAGGACTGAAAAATGCGTACGAGGAAAAGCAGAAATATGAGCATGCTTATCAATACCTCATTGAGTGCTTTATGAATAGCGTGGAAGTGCTGAACCCGGCCGTTGAATTTCTAAACAGCGCTTCGATGGACAGTACCGGCAAACTCATGGTGGATAATGAAAAACTGATGAAAAGTTATGAGGAGTATTACAAAAATTACGATTTGCCTACTGACAAGAAGGTAGCCGTTGCCATGCTTGATCTGTATCGTAGGAATGTGCCCGAGGAGTTCATGCCGTATGTCTATGACATCATTGCCAAGAAATACAAAGGGAACCTACAACGCTATGTGGACGACTTTTACAAAAAGTCAGTATTTTCAGATAAGGCAAAGGCTGAGGCTTTTCTTTTAAAACCTAGCCTGAAGCAGATAAGAAAGGATCCTGCGCTCCAGCTTTTCGGCGCGATACGCAATATTTATGTGGATGACCTGCAGCCCACCATTTCCACTACCTCTGCAAAAATTGACCTGAATGAACGGTTGTATATGCAGGCGCTTATGGAGATGGACAAGGATAGCAGCTTTTATCCCGATGCCAATTCCACCATGCGCATGACCTATGGTAAGATCGGCGGCTATCGTCCAAAGGATGCTGTGATATATAAATATCGTACCACGCTCGAAGGCGTGATGGAAAAGGAAGATTCCACCAACTGGGAATTTGTTGTAGGCAGGCAACTGAAGGATCTGTATTATAAACAGGACTACGGCCGTTATGGCGATCATGGCATCATGCCGGTATGTTTCATTTCTGACAATGATATCACCGGCGGAAATTCAGGAAGTCCGGTTATCAATGGCAACGGCGAGCTGGTAGGTATTGCTTTCGATGGTAACTGGGAAGGTCTTTCGGGCGATGTACAGTTCGATGTGAAACTGCAGAAATGTATCTGTGTGGATATACGGTATGTGTTATTCGTAATGGACAAGATAGGAGGGGCAAAGCGCCTGCTCGACGAGATGAAAATTATTGAATGAAATCTGGTGAACTTTTTCCAGGGTACGAAGACTCCTTCATCAGGGTTTTTCGTTCCACGGATTGTTTTCAGGATATATCCCTATTGTTTTGCAAAGTGATTGTTCGGTTTGAATAAAGTATCCAGATATGGCGTTTAAAGTGGTAATGTATACTGATGGGGCGGCCAGTGGAAATCCCGGTCCTGGCGGATATGGCATTGTGCTGATTTCCGGTGCGCACCGTAAAGAAATCCAGGGCGGATATGCCCATACCACCAATAACCGGATGGAACTAATGGCTGTGATTGAAGGACTGAAGGCGCTGAAACAGCCGCAGACCGAGGTGACCGTTTATACCGATTCGAAATATGTTGCAGATGCTGTGAACAAAGGCTGGGTTTTTGACTGGGAGAAAAAGAGGTTCAGTAAAAGGAAAAATGAGGACCTGTGGAAGTCGTTCCTGGAAGAATACCGGAAGCACAAGGTCAGATTCATATGGATCAAGGGTCATAATGATAATCCGGAGAATGAGCGATGTGACCGACTGGCTGTGGAAGCCTCCCGGTGGGATAACCTGCCGTTAGATAACGGGTATTTTCTAACAAATGGAGATGGAAATGCATTTTCTATTTGAAAATGATTATCTTTAAGTGGTTCATTTTTCCATCTAACACTAACTGCATTGGGCACAGAAAACCGCATTTTATTTTACAAGGGAATCATCGAGTATAAAATTGTGAATTCCCTTATCAAGCAACTGCAGGATGAGTTTTCCAAAAGGAGTCTTCCTATTCAGTTATATAAGAAGGCGCTGGTAGCCATGATTGAGATGCTTGAGAATATATATAAATACTGTGACGCCGGATGTGTTGAAAAAATAGATCCGAAATACTTACCGGAGATTGATATCAGGAAAGAAGGAGATAAGTTTATCCTTATGGCGGCCAATCCTATCCTCGTGGAATCTGGGAAAGCGCTGCATGAAAAGCTGAAAGAACTCACGAAATTCAACCATGCTGAAGTGCTGGAGGTATATAAGAAAACCCTGATGAACGGGATGTTTTCTGATAAAGGTGGAGCAGGTCTTGGCTTACTTGAAATTGCAAGAATAGCAAGCGGCCAGATTACATACTCTTTCCAGCCTATTGATGCAGAACACGAATATTACACCATCCAGGTTTCTGTGAATTAGGTTTGGCCGGCGCAACACGGCAACCCTTGCCCTGGGAGATCTCAGGAGTTTCTGCAAAATCCTTTTTCATTTTTTCCCCGCCTTGCAGGGTCTGATTATACCCTGAGCCGGCGTGTCCGCATGCGTACAGCAATGTGTAAATGCGTACAGTCCGGATGCCTGCCTGCCTGCCTGCGTAAAATATAATGATCAGATAATTAAAGTTTTGTTCCGGATGGCATAATACATGCTAAGGGTGATGATTATATGTCCACGGTGGGCATAACAATTACTAACCTAACTATACCGGCCTTATGATTAAAAATTTCTTCAAAGTATCGCTGAGGAATTTGTTCCGGCATAAATTCTACAGCTTCATAAACATTGCGGGACTGACCATTGGCATGGCAAGCGCCATCTTCATCATTTTGTATGTACAGGATGAACTGGGCTATGATAAACAATTCAGTAACGCCGACCGAATTTACCGGGTAAACCTGATTGGTCGTTTCCAGAATGAAGACATGCGGGTTGCCGTTACCTGTGCACCTATGGCGGCAGCGCTTACAGCCGATTACCCCGAGGTGGAAAGCGCCACCCGCGTGAATGGCCTGGTGGGCGAACCCATTATAAGGTATAAGGAAAACAGCTTCATTGAGAAAAACTACATAGAGGCCGACAGCAATTTCTTTCAGTTGTTCAGTTGGCCGTTAGTTCAGGGGAATGCTGCCACCGCATTGAACCGTAAAAATACTGTGGTACTCAGCCAGAGGGCCGCCCGCAAATATTTTGGAAAAGATGATCCCCTGGGCAAGATGCTTGAGATTGGCGATAACCGGGAGAAGTTTGAAGTGACCGGCATCATGAAAGACTGGCCTGCCAATTCACACCTCGGTCCCGATGTGATCAGTTCGTTCATAACGAATAATTACTGCAACAATCCCATCTGGATCAGCAATAACATTTTTACCTATGTGCTTCTTAAAAAGGGAGCAAACCCGCAGGATCTCGAGAGTAAATTCCCGGGAATGATCAGGAAATACGTGGGGCCGCAGATGGAGAAGATCATCGGGGCAAGCCTCGATAATTTTACCAAGGCAGGGAACAAATGGGGTTACACCCTCCTCGCGTTGCCGGATATTCACCTGCATTCGACTTTTACCGCTGAAGTGAAGCCAACAGGCAGCTACAGTTCCATCTATATTTTCAGTGTCGTAGCCCTGCTCATCATCCTGGTTGCCTGCATCAACTTTATGAATCTTTCAACGGCAAAATCATCTATTCGATCCAAGGAAGTGGCCTTGCGCAAGATTCTGGGCTCCATGCGAATACGAATCATTGTACAATTCCTGCTCGAATCCATGTTTCTTGCCATCATATCCCTTTTCCTGGCCCTCTTGCTTGTTGAGTTGATGATGCCATTTTTCAACCAGCTGTCGGGAAAAGCTATCCATGTGCCGCTGAACAGGCCATTGGTTTATTTTCTTCTTCTGGGCCTGGGTATCCTGGTTGGACTCTTTGCAGGCAGTTACCCAGCATTCTTCCTGTCCTCATTTGAACCTTTGCGCATATTCAAGGGGGAAACGGTAAAAGGCCGGTCAAGGCTGAATATCAGGGGTGTGCTGGTTATCTTCCAGCTGACGGTTACCATTGGCTTATTTATCAGTACGCTGGTGATTACCAGCCAGATGAAGTATGTTCAATCGACCCGGCTTGGATTTAAAAAGGACAATGTGGTGGTGATAGAAAGGGCTTCCTCACTTGGGCAGAATACTACGGCCTTCAAACAGGAATTACTGAAGATTCCAGGGGTAAAAACGGTAAGCTATACCAGCAACATGCCGGGACAGCTTTACGGATCGGAAGCATACACGCTGGAAGGACTCGGTGCGGCTGGAACACGTGCATTCATGAACATGTCTGCAGATGAAGATTACCAGCAGGCTATAGGGCTTGAAATGGCTGCTGGCCGGTGGTTTTCGAAAGGTATGCCCACAGACACGAACTCGATCGTTGTAAACGAAGCGCTGGTGAAAGCGGCAGGAATGAAAGACCCGATAGGCAAAAGTCTTCTCAGGGTTATCGGCGAACAGAAGTATCTTACTATGCGAATCGTTGGGGTGGTGAAGGATTTTCACCATGAATCCCTGCACAAGCAGATATCTCCCCTGGTAATATGGTATCCGGCCTACCCGGCTTCGTTGGCCATACGATTGGCCCCGGGAAATCCCATGGATGTATTGATGCAAATCAGGAATACCTGGGATAAATTCCTTCCCGACCAGCCACTGAATTATTCATTTCTCGATGAAAACTGGCTCACTTTATATAAAAATGAAAAACGCTCGCAATCGCTTTTCGTGATCTTTTCCCTTCTTTCTATCTTCATTGCAGCTCTTGGACTGCTGGGTATTGCAGCCTTCCTGGCTGAAAAGAGAACCAAGGAAATCGGCATACGGAAAGTGCTTGGCGCCAGTGTTCCCTCCATTCTCAAACTGATGACCCGCGAGATATGGCTGTTCACTGTGCTGGCCACCGTAATATCCTGGAGCGTATCTTACTATTTTATGCGTGAATGGCTCAACAATTTTTATTACAGGGTTGATCTGTCGATCTTTGTTTTCATAGCGGCATCGCTGCTGGCGCTTATCATTGCCCTGGTAACCGTGGGCCTGATATCCTATTCGACCGCACGATCAAATCCCGCAAAAGCAATCCGGTACGAATAACCCTAGTTCTGAACCATGCTGAAAAATTACTTCAAAATCGCCATCAGGAACCTTCTCAGGCAGAAAGGGTATACCCTGATCAACATCATCGGGCTTTCAGTTGGCATAGCCACGGCCCTGCTGATCTTTCTTTTTGTTTATGATGAATTGCATTACGATACTTTTTTCAAGGAATCGAAAAATATTTACAGGGTATACCTGAAGGCAAACCTGGGTTCCACAGCTATAAACGGGGCATTCACACCTGCACCCATGGCTGCCGCCATGAAAGCAGACTACCCTGAGGTGAAAGTTTTAGCAAGGCTTGATCAGCAGGACAATATGGTGGTATCGGTGGACGAAAAATATTACATGCTTGATCATGTGCTCTGGGCTGATTCAGGCTTCTTCAAAATCTTCGATTTTCCGCTGCTGAATGGCGATCCTGCAAAGGTGCTGACCGAGCCCCGGACCATTGTACTGACCGAATCGACCGCCCGGAAAATATTTGGTGATGAAAATCCGGTGAATAAGATGATCAAAATTGAAAATGATACATCTTATTACCGCGTGACTGCGGTGATGAAAGATCCTCCACACAACACGCATCTGGCCTTTGACATGATCCTTTCTTTTCATTCGAGACGCGATGCCTCTTCCACCATATGGCTGAACAATTCTATGGCAACCTACATCCTGTTGCCTGAGAAATACCCTTATAAAAGGCTTGAAAAGAAATTAAAGGAGCTTGTAGTAAAAAATATCGGACCGAAGGTGAAGGAATTCATGGGTTTCACCATGGAAGAATTTATTGCCAAAGGGAATTCA
>JAKAMP010000155.1 GCA_021812865.1 Bacteroidota bacterium
GAACAGGTTGGGATTTTTTTTGATCACCTCCCCGATGTGGGCTTTTACCTCTTTATCTATTGCCGAAAGCTGATCCCGGTATGTTTTTTTCTGATCCTCGCTGGTCGCTGCTTTGATTTTATCCTGCAGGTCTTTTGCCTGTTTGCTTTTATCCATCAGATATTTCTGGTAGGCGTAGAATTCCTGGTTTTCAAGGCTTCCTGAGGAACTGAACCGGTTTACAAAGTCGGTGGTGTCATCCCCGATGGAGAAATTCTGCTGATCGCCGATGAGTATGTCGAAGTACGATGATTTTGCAGGCAGATAAATGAAATACATACCTTCCGGAAGTTTGTTTTTTCCGCTGAATTCACCCATCCCTTTCGCGTTCAGGCGTATGGTATCATCAAGGTATTTCAGGTTGGCGAAATGATGGCCCAGCATTACATCAGTGTTCCCGAGATGGTCTATTTTGATCTTGATATTGTAGCCTTGCGCCTGAACATGGAGCTGGGAAGCAACCCACATGAAAACAAGCGTTACAGCGAAAAGAAAAGTCTTGTTGTTCATTCCATTAAGCATTAGGTGACTCCGTTTTCCAAAATTTGTCAAAATTAGTCTGATTCAGGCAAACTGCAAGGAGGCATATGAAAATAATATGCAGATTTTTCCATGTCCTATATAACACAGGCAAAGAGGATTACTTTTCAATAAAATTCTTCCTATATGCTGCATAGATTCGGTAATTTTACAGGATCGAATAACGGTACAGACTTCATTCGCAAGGTAAAAAACGATGCTTAAGCATAAAAATTGATATACTTGCATTCCGGTATCATGCAAAGAGAATGCCGGGAATTTAAATCCATACTTTCAAATATATGATAAGCCTGAAGGAGGCCAAAGCAATTGCAGATAAGGAACTTATAAGGTTCAGTTTCATCAGGGAACCGGTTTCACTGTATAAACCAATTGGGTACATCCTGTCACTCGGGGGCAAACGCCTGCGTCCGAGCCTTACACTAATGACCGCAAGCCTTTTTGGCGAAGACCTGCATCATGCTGTTCAGGCGGCATGTGCCATTGAGGTCTTTCACAATTTCACCCTGCTTCACGATGATATAATGGACCAGGCGCCGATGCGCCGCGGCCATCCAACCGTACATGTGAAATGGAACACCAATACCGCTATTCTGTCGGGCGATGCCATGCTGATTGAAGCTTTCCATATTCTTCATGGCACCCGGCAGGAAATTTTGCCTGCGGTTACAGAAATTTTCACACAAACGGCGCTGGAGGTATGCGAAGGACAGCAATACGATATGGACTTTGAGAAGCGCGGTGTGGTCAGTGAGAAGGAATATCTCCGTATGATCGAGCTCAAAACAGCCGTTCTGATCGCTGCAAGTATGAAAATCGGAGCATTATGTGGCGGAAGCGATGCACAACAGGCGAACCTTTTGTATGAGGTCGGCAGGAATATAGGACTGGCCTTTCAGTTACAGGATGACCTGCTCGATACCTATGGAAACCCGGAGGTGTTTGGGAAAGCCATCGGCGGGGATATCGTTGCCAATAAAAAAACTTACCTGTTTGTCATGGCCAGCGAAAGATCTGCAGAAAAGGACCAGAAGGAACTCCTGCGACTGTTTTCGACTACGGATCTGCAGCCCGAAATAAAAATCAACAAGGTTAAGGCCCTTTTTGATACCTGCCAGGTAGAAAAGATCACCCTGGATAAAATTGAATATTACCTGCAGCAGGCGAAGATTTGTTTCGATGAATTGCAGACTACCACGGAGAACAAAAGTCAGTTCAACAACCTGCTCGACAATCTATTAGGAAGGAAAGCATAATTTTCCCTCACAATAAAGCCCATGATGCATTTTTCACGGGCTTTATTGTGTCAGGGAGTGATTCATTTCTGAATCATTTTGGCACAGCGTTATAACTCACGGCAGCATCGTTGTATGCTTTCTCCAGTTTGGCGGCCAGGTCCGTCTGGTTGAACTGTTTGGCCAAGGTTACCATATTTTGCAGAATCTGGAAAGATACACTGGTTTCGTATTCGACCAGTTTCCTGAAATTGGCGCCAAGAGAGAGATAATAGGCAAGATCATCTTCTGTAATCTTTGAAAAACCGATAAGAAGGGCGTTGGCCTTTTCTGTCTGGCCTATCCTGTAATACAGGCCTACGGTTTCGAGGGTGAACATATCGTAGGGCACCTTTTCATTGGGCATGAGTTCCACGCACCGGTCGAGCGCTTTCAGGGCCGAATCCCTTTTTCCTTCCTGAATAAGCTGATCGGCAAGCCGGTTGAACACGTTTCTGATCTTCATTACCGCGATGGTACGGTTGGTATAGGCATCGATGAACACATCAGGTGCATTCATACGACCCCATTTGAATTTGTTCATCAGGTTATCGTAAAGTATCCGGCTGTCAATGCGGCCGTAATTCAGGTAACTCCTGCCGGGGGTAGCAATCGGAACGATTCTCCAGGCAAACCCATCGAGCTGGAGGTAGTCGTCCAGTCCAACCGTGCCCTCATTTCCTGCTGCATCAAAATAAATGGGGCGATTCCATTTGTTATATGCCAGGAGGTCGAGGGTCATGAATTCGCTCTTGCCAATGGAGGAGCGTTTGAGCTGCCAGTTGAGGGGAGAGACCATAAGGTGGGCATCTTTTCTGCTGACGGTGCCGTTGGCAACCACAAGAGCCGTATCCACAGGGAGAGAGAACATCCGGGTGGGGAGGTAATCGATCCGTTCACCGTCATTCTGCAGCGTTTTGGTCTTGGGATCGTCGCTGGCTTCAAAATCGACCACGGTTTTCAGGTCGGTGTATTGTCTCAGTCTTTCAATGATGTAAATATAATTCCGGGTGCCATGGATGTACTGCATATGGGTAAGAGAAAATGGCACAGGATCGGAATCATAGGCTTTTCTTTTCATCTGGTCAATATACCAATCGGCATTGAGCAGCATCAGATTAACCACCCTCACATCGGTGCGGATGCCTTCCACTTCCTGGCAATACCAGAGGGGGAAGGTGTCGTTGTCGCCTACGGTGAACAGGATGGAATTGGGGGCGCAGGATTCGAGGTAGTCTGCTGCCAGGTCGCGGGTGGTATACCTGCCTGAGCGGTCGTGATTGCGCCAGTTCTCTTTGGCCATCAGGCCGGGCACAGCAAAGAGGGACAGAACGGTAACGGCAAGGGCAAGTAATGGTCGAGAGCTTTTTTTCTGAAAGTAATGGAGGATACCGGCCACGCCAAATCCAATCCAGATAGCGAATGCATAGAACGATCCTGCATAAGCGTAATCCCTTTCGCGGGGTTCCAGGGGCGGCTGGTTGAGATAAACCACAATGGCCAGGCCGGTCATGACAAAGAAAAGCAGAACAACCCAAAAATTGTGCATGTCCTTGTCCATCTGGAAGAACAACCCGATCAGTCCCAGCAGCAAAGGAAGCATATAATAGGCATTGCGGGAGGGGCTATTTTTCATACTGTCCGGCAGCTTGTCCTGGTTACCCAGGAATAAGGCGTCGATAAATTTTATCCCGCTGATCCACTGTCCGTTCAGGATTCCGCCGGTGCCCTGTGTGTCATTCTGGCGTCCTGAGAAGTTCCACATGAAATAGCGGAAATACATATATCCGACCTGGTAGGTGAGAAAAAATTTGAGATTTTCACCGAAGGTGGGTTTGTACAGGGTTTTGGGTTTGCCATTTTCATCGGTAACGCGGACAGGAACCCCTTTGATGCTAGCCCAGTCCTGGTAAGCCTTGATATGATCGGGATCCGGACTGTACATGCGCGGGAAAATAGTGGTGAACCTCGGATCATACTCGTAGGATTTCTGGCGGTAAGTGATCTCATACCTTCCGTTCACCTGGCTGTAAATGGGTTTGCCTTCTTTGATTCCGACAGGGGGCGCGTTGTAATACTGTCCGTAGAGAAGGGGACGGTTTCCATACTGGTCGCGGTTCAGGTAGCTGAGCAGTGCGAACACGTTGTCCGGACTGTTTTCATCCATGGGAGGATCGGCTTGTGCGCGGATGACCAGCATGGCATAGGAGGAATAGCCGATAATGATTACAGTAATGGCAGTGATCACGGTATTCAAAAGCGCCATTCTTTTCCTGAGGGTATAGCGGATACCCCATACAATGGCTGTAATCAAGAGTAGGGCATAAATGAATACCCCTGTATTATAGGGAAATCCGAAGCCATTGACGAAAAGGAGTTCAAACCAGGAAGCCACCACAATGAGGCCGGGAATAACCACGTACATCATGCCTCCCAGGAGGAGAAGAGCAACCAGCAGGGCCTTGATGGTGCCCCAGGTAGTGACGGAATATTTTTTGAAGTAAAACACCAGGACAAGGGCCGGGATGGTAAGCAGGTTGAGCAGGTGTACGCCAATGGAAAGGCCCATGAGGTAAGCAATAAGGATGATCCAGCGGTTGGCGTATTTTTCATCGGCTTCGTCTTCCCACTTTAGAATTGCCCAGAAAACCACGGCGGTAAACAGGGACGAATAGGCATACACTTCTCCTTCCACAGCCGAAAACCAGAACGTATCAGAGAATGTATAGGCAAGGCTTCCTACCAGGGCGCTGCCAAGGATGATGATGATCCTGTTCCAGGTGACCTCATTGTTTTTCAATATGATTTTACGCACCAGGTGGCTGATGGTCCAGAACAGGAAAAGGATGGTGAAGGCGCTGGCCAGGGCCGACATGGAATTCACCATCATGGCTACATGGGTGTAGTCTTTGCCTGCCAGCAATGAAAACAGCCGGGCGGTGATCATGAATAGCGGGGCTCCGGGTGGATGACCCACCTGCAGCTTAAAAGCGGTGGAAATGAATTCACCGCAATCCCATAAACTGGCAGTGGGTTCGATAGTCAGCAGATAGGTGATGGCCGCAATCACAAAAGTAATCCAGCCCACGATAAGGTTATACAGCCTAAGTTTTCGATCCATGCAGGGTATAATTTACAAACCGGAACGAAGATAAGGTATTCCTTAGAGAAGATTTTAGCCGTTCAAAAAAAACTTAATTGGGGCGAAAAACGTTTATGGATTGCCTTACTTTGCAATTATAAATTTTCATACATGGGTTCAAAAAACAACCGGAACAGGGAGGGCATAGTATATTCCACCAACCCGGATTTTCAATTTGCTTCAGCGAATGATCATGAAGGAGCTAACATACTCAATCCTTCGCAACAGGATCTGCGTGTTTGGCTTGACCGGAAGCAGAGGGGAGGGAAAGCGGTTACCCTGGTAAAAGGATTTACCGGGAGGGAGAGTGATCTGCAGGACCTGGGAAGGATGCTGAAATCGAAATGCGGAACCGGAGGTTCGGTAAAAGATGGAGAGATCATCATTCAGGGTGATTTCAGGAATAAAGTTCTGGAGTTGCTGCTTTCAGCAGGTTACAGGGCGAAGAAGGCCGGGGGCTGATGGTGGGGATCTGTGCCATTCGCAAAACAAGGCAATATTTTTAGCAGAAAGCAGCAAAGTACCCTCATTTCTACCGATTTTGAAAAACGGTCAATCCTTCCTCCAGGCTATTATACTGATGATCCTGTTTGCCGGGATAAACCATCCCGCAAGGGCCCAGTTTTATTCTTCCGGTCAGGATCCTTTTTCCATCCGGTGGAAGCAGATTAAAACGCCCGACTGCCGGATTATTTTTCCGGAAGAGGACCAGGCTAATGCCGAGCGTTTTGCAAACCTCATTGCCCATGCGCGGAATTCAGTACCCGCTTCACTTTCGGTACACACACGGAATATCCCCGTTATATTCCACAATCGCATCGTGCAAGCCAACGGGTTTGTGGTATGGGCCCCACGCCGCATGGAACTGAACACCCTTCCTCCCCAGGATATCTACAGCCAGGACTGGCTCGAGCAGCTGGGTTTACATGAATACAGGCATGTGGCCCAGATTGATAAGCTGAACCAGGGGATCACACGCTTTCTTTCCTATGCCGGGGGACAGCAGGTACCGGGCCTGGTGATGGGCATGGTTCCGCGATGGTTCCTGGAAGGGGACGCCGTGCATTCCGAAACCTCTTTTTCTGCCTCGGGAAGGGGAAGACTGCCATCCTTTGAGATGGAACTCCGTACGCTCGACCTGAGCCGTGGAAAGCTTTACTTCTACGATAAAATGCTGAATGGCTCATTCCGGAATTATGTGCCCGATTATTACCAGTATGGGTATAAAATGGTGAGCTATGTGCGTTACCGGGAAGGCAACAAACCCTGGGAAGAAGTGCTTCGCTATACGGGCAGGCATCCGTTTATGGTCATTCCCTTTACCCTGGCGCTGAAAAAATATGCAGGGATGACCAAGGCAGATTTGCAGGAGAAGGCATTCAGCCTGTACGACAGTATCTGGAAGGCACAGGACAGGCAAATTTCATCTACTCCCTTCACCACGATGAACAGGAGGAAGAATAGGGTTTACACTGATTACCGTTTCCCTGTTTATGCTGATGACAATCATGTTGTAGCGCTGAAGAGCGGGATGGGGCAGACCCAGGAATTGGTGCTGATTGACCGGGCTGGAAAAGAAAAAAAGATCGCTTACACAGGGTTGATGGATGCCGTGCGGTTGTCATCAGGTGGCGGCCGGCTGGTATGGGCAGAATTGGAGCCCGATCCGCGGTGGGACAACCAGAGTTATTCTGTGATTCGCAGGTATGATTTCGGGAATAGGAAGATTACCCGGCTTACCCGCAAGTCGAAATATTTTGC
>JAKAMP010000156.1 GCA_021812865.1 Bacteroidota bacterium
CCTGGCCTGTTCAAGGGCTTTAGCCATCACTTCGTACGACAGTCCGTCGACCTTGATATCCATCTGGGTGGCAGTGATGCCGTTCACAGTGCCGGCTACCTTGAAGTCCATATCGCCCAGGTGATCCTCGTCCCCGAGGATATCGGAAAGGATGGCGTATTTTTTGGTATTGTTATCGCTGATCAGTCCCATGGCAATACCGCTGACCGGGCGGGCGATCTGCACACCTGCATCCATCAGGGCGAGGGTGCCTGCGCACACGGTGGCCATGGAGGATGAGCCATTCGATTCAAGAATATCGGAAACCACGCGGATGGCATATGGATTCGCTGGAGGCACAGGCATTACACCTTTCAAAGCCCGGAGGGCCAGGTTGCCATGACCAATTTCACGCCTGCTGATGCCTCTTGATGAACGGGCATCGCCGGTGGAGAAAGGCGGAAAGTTATAATGCAGGGTGAATTTTTCAGTTCCCTGGATCATTACCTCGTCGATAATCTTCTCATTGAGTTTGTTACCAAGGGTGACTGTGGTGAGCGACTGTGTTTCACCCCGGGTGAAGACTGCTGAACCATGTGCAGCAGGGAGATAGTCCACTTCGCACCAGATGGGACGAATCTCGGTTGTTTTGCGTCCGTCAACCCGGATGCCCTCATCGAGAATGAGGTTGCGGAGGGCTTGTTTCTGCACATCGTGATAATATCGGTTGACCATGATGGTACGTAACTCGGCATCGTCGCCTATAGCCAGTTCGTCGAGAATTTCTTTATGGATGGCTTCAAAAGCATCGTTGCGTTCGTGCTTTGACAAACCCGATTTGCCGATTGCATATACACGGCTGTAGGTTTTATCCCGCACCAGTTTTTTCAGCTCGTCATTATTCACTTCGTGGCTGTATTCGCGTTTGGCATTGTTCACCATCTTTGCGAGATCAAGCTGAGCCTGGCACTGGAGTTTGATGGCTTCATGGGCAAGCCTGATGGCCTCGAGTATGTCATTTTCGCTCACTTCCTTCATTTCACCTTCCACCATCAGGATATTGTCGAGGGTGGCAGCCACCATAATATCGATATCCGAATTAGCCAGTTGCCCGTAAGTAGGATTGATGATGAACTGGCCGTCAACCCTGCCGACTCTCACTTCTGAGATGGGGCCATTGAAAGGAATATCGGAAACCATCAATGCGGTTGAGGCAGCCAATCCGGCCAGGGCATCGGGAATGGTATCTTTCTCCCCGGAGATCAGCATAACATTGACAAAGGTTTCCGCATGGTAGTTATCGGGAAACAGGGGCCTGAGGGCGCGGTCAACCAACCTGGCAATGAGTATCTCGTAATCGGAGGGTTTTGATTCGCGTTTCATGAATCCGCCCGGGAACCGGCCCATGGCGGCGAATTTTTCTTTATAATCGACAGAAAGGGGCATAAAATCCACTTCCTCACCGGCTTCGTGTGCTGAAACCACGGTGGCAAGAAGCATAGTATTGCCCATTTTTACAACAACTGAGCCATCGGCCTGCTTTGCCAGCTTACCCGTTTCAAGGGTGATTTTCCGGCCGTCACTCAGTTCAAAAGTCTTTTCAAATACGTTCATCTTTTTTTCTTTATTTCTAACTTCCTTATTATACAGATGAAAAGAGGCAACTGTTCATTGCCTCTTTTTTGTGGTTATTTACGAAGATTAAGTTCTTTCAGGATCGTTCGGTATTTTTCAATATCCCTATCTTTCAGGTAATCGAGCAGCCTTCTGCGCTTACCAACCATTTTCAACAGTGCACGCTGCGTATTGAAATCCTTCTTCTGACCTTTCAGGTGTTCGGTGAGGTGGTTGATCCTCTCAGTATACAAAGCTATCTGAACTTCCGAAGCGCCAGTGTCCGTTGCGTTTTTGCCGAAGTTCTGCACAATCTGTTGTTTCTTTTCTGCTGTCAGATGCATTGATCGTAATTTTTAAATCTCATTTGGGAGGTGCAAAAATATCTATTTTTTTTAATATAGCAATATAATATAAGAAAAAGTTAATCATCAAGCGTTTCCATTTCCTTTATCTGCTCTCCCACTCGTTTGATGCCTTCTTCCAGCGTATGGGGATGAAAAAACAGGTCTTTCACAGCCTTGTCGATATGGAAGCCCGTTTTCATGGGACGTTTCCCGTATTCATGAAGCAAGCCAGAGGCTACGGGTGTGATGTATTCCTTGTCAAGTCCGAATTGGGCCGCAATCCCGTAAGCAAAATCAAGCACACTTAGGTATTCACTACCCGAAACGTGATACAGGCCTGCCTGACCTTTTTCTGCTACCTGAATGCAGGTGAAGGCAAGATCATCAACCAGGGTGGGCGTACGCCACTGGTCATTATTAACCCGTATCCTCTCCCCCTCCTCGAGTGAATGTTTTACCCACAGCAGAAAATTCGGTCTGACCATATGCGGGTTCACGCCATACAGCAGGCAGGTTCTAAGGATACTCCATTGCCTGGCTGTCTTCCTGACCGCTTTTTCCCCTTCCAGTTTGGTGAGACCGTAATGGTTAATGGGGTTGAGAGGGTCATCCTCACGGTACGGCCCGTTCAAACCGTCGAACACAAAGTCGGTGGACAGGTAAATAACGTGGGCAGCCGTTTTGTTTGCGCCGTTGATCACATTGACCGTGCCATCCACATTGACCTTCCAGGCCTCATCCTTGTTCTCCTCGCAACGGGCAACTTCCGTAAAAGCAGCTGTATGGATAACCACCTCGGGTTTATATTTATTGAAAATGTAACTGGTTTCTGCCTCATTAGTAATATCCAGAAATTCAAAAGAATATCCCTCCTGCGCATGGATCCTGTTGTCGCTGTATGAAGCAGCTATCACCTCAAAGTTTTTGCGGTGCACCAGGAGTTCAATCACTTTCTGTCCTAATAGACCGTTACTGCCTGTAACCAGGATTTTTTTCACGAGAAAATATTTAAGTTAACTGATTGATTTAATGAATATTCCATACTCTAAATCATTGCCTTAGTTTATGTTTTCATGCACTACTGTCTTGCTCCTTTGATAAGTTTTGCACAAACTTGGAAGTTGCATCGGCATATAATTCTTTATAACAAGGTTTGACTCAGTTTATTTCAGGAACCCGCCACGATCTTTTTCAGCCGGACGAGTTGCCTTTTAGTGCCCAGTACGAATAGCTTGTCGTCGTCGTGAAGGATGGTCTCAGGCAAAGGATTGATCACAAAAGTCTTGTCCGCTCTCCGGATGCCCACGATGTTGGAACCCGAATCGTTTTTCTGGTACACAAGCCGGATAGGCTTACCAACGAATTCTCCGTGGAGATCACCGCACGACAATTCTTCAATGGCTGCACTTTCCACCCCCTGCAGCATGAGAAAATCCATAAATTCAACCACATCGGGATGGATAATGAGTTTAGCCATGCGCTGTCCGCCGATCTTATCGGGCATGATTACATTGTTGGCCCCGGCCATTTTGAGTTTCATATCCGACTGATCATAAGAAGCCCTGCTGATGATTTTCAGGTCGGGATTGATCTGGCGGGCAGTCAGCACCACGAAAAGATTGTCCGCGTCGACAGGCAGGGTTGTGACCAGGGCTGAAGCTTTGGGGAGATTGGCCGACAGAAGAACCTCATCGAGCGTGGCATCGCCCTGGATAAACAGCGATTCACCGCCGGAGCGTAACTGTTCAATGAGGGGTTCCTCCTTCTCAATGACCAGGTGAGGAATCCGGTGTTCACGCAGCTCAGCAGCAGCCTGCTTGCCGTTTCTGCCATACCCACAGATCACCACATGGTTTTCCAGTTTTTCAATTTTTGATTTCACTTTATTGTCCCTGTAATAGTTTCGGAATACACCCTCAACCACGTAACGGGTCAGGGTGGTGACTGCATAGGCAAAGATACCAATACTGAAAATAATTAGAAAAGATGTGAAGTACATTCCTGCCGGGGACAGGGGTTTGACTTCGCGGAAGCCTACAGTGGCCACCGTAATGATGGTCATGAAAAAAGCCTCGGTGAACGAATATCTTTCGATGATCATGAATCCGCCTATTCCGATCACCAGGACTGTGAAGAGCAATGCCAGGGCTATGCGACCAGCACGCAGGGATTCCTTTTTCATGACCTTTTCTGTAAAATGGATGAGCCCACCTGGCATGCAAGGCACCGATGGCGGCTGCAGTATTCGTTCTTTAGCTGAAGCAGCGCCTGGCTGAACATGGCATTGGAAGCCTTTACTCCATACCTCTCCCACCCTCTCAGCACGGTATTGTTTTCGGCTTCCACCTGCTGAAGGTATTCCAAAGCGGTATCTTTATATTGCTGGTTGCCGTGGGTCTGCCCGTAAGTAAACAAGAACGGCACCAGGGAATTGATGATGATGCTGTCAATGATATCCCCACCGAGGGTCTTCACCTGCGACACGCTGGTTTTGTTGAACTGGAAATGGGTTGCCCAGTATGGCGAAGGTTCTGCCCTAAACAGAGTCCGTATGCTTTGCAAATCGTTCGCTTCGATGATCTTTGAAAACAGAAGATTGCTTTTGCAGATCAGCGCTGAAAGCTGTGCCATTCGAATGGTAGGAAACCCTGCCGGCCTGAGCCTTAAAAACTGCCAGAGGTGGTTTTCCACACCCTGCAGATTGTACTTCTTTTTCAGGAAGCTGTATTCTTTTTTCAACGAGGAACAATAGGGATCGTCAAAAAAAGCGGGTGTTAGAAATCCTGCCTGTCCAAACAGCAGGGCTTCGACCTGTAAAAGGTTATCCTTATGCCTCAGCAGAATATTCAGGGGAGTTGATTTTGCCAGCATTTCGAAAGGCTGCGCATTGATCTTGTACCCGAGATTGGTTGCCAGGGCACAGTAAAATGCTTCTTCCCAGTCGTTTTTATAATTTTCGAGAAGGGCCCGAACCCGCACAGACTTCTGTTCCAGTCTTTCAACAGCCAGCCGTTCGAGCCAGGTACTGAACTGAAAGTCATCCTCAACAAAAAAATCCTTTTCACAGGGTATCCAGGTCCTGCTCGATTTCAATTCTGCATATTTCGTGGCAAACCATGGATTATATTTCAGTTCAATAGTTGGAATCTCCTCTCCATTCTGACGTTTCACAATGGCATTATTTTCCCCGACAATATGCAAAATCACATTATCGAAAGCTTTGTCGTTATGATGTCCGTGCCGGAACCAGTCGCCCGATCGAAGATGAATTTCTGCATTTCCAGCCCAGATGGTGTCGCCTACACGGATACGGGCATTCACAAAATCGGGACCGGAATCGCCACTGCGTGAACCCACGTGCAACACCTCCACTTCCTCACCGGTATGCGTAACCAGCGAAGAATTTTCGAATAGCCGGTTCTGCCAGATGAACTGCAAGAATTCCTCGTTCATATTATCAGCGGGTTTATTGAACGTGCAACCGACCGGCAGCCGAAGTATTAAAGTTTTCCCTGCTGATGAAACCACGGTTACCGGCGAATGAACGGAAGTTCAATATAGGTAGAAAATCAGAGAATTCCAAAACTCCGTAGGTAGCCTTCCATCTCTTTCTGGAGCGCTGCTGCTGCTTCGCCTGCGGCCTGGGCAAATCGTTCTGTACCGTCGGCATAAATGATGTTCCGTGCGGAATTCACCAGCAGTCCGCAATTCTTGTTCAGGCCAGCTTCCGATACGTCTTTCAGGCTTCCTCCCTGGGCGCCGACACCCGGTACCAGTAGAAAATGCTGGGGAATGATTTTGCGGATGGAACGTATCCATTCAGCCTGCGTGGCGCCAACCACATACATCATCTTCTGGTGGTCGGCCCATGTTAAAGACTGAACTATTACTTCCTCGTATAGTTTTCTGCCCGGTTTCAGCTCGGCGTGTTGAAAATCGGCTGAACCGGAATTGGAAGTTAGGGCAAGAAGGATAACCCATTTTGAAGCAGGCTCGAGGAAAGGAGCTACGGAGTCATGTCCCATATATGGAGCCACGGTAATGGCATCGGCATCGAGATGCTCCAGGAATGCAGCCGCATACATGCGCGAAGTATTGCCAATGTCGCCCCGCTTGGCATCGGCAATAATGAACACCTGCGGGTAATTCTCCCTGATATACCGGATAGTCATCTCCAAGCTCATCCAACCTGCAGCCCCAAGGGTCTCATAAAAGGCAATATTCGGCTTGAAGGCTACCGCATAGGCCTGCGTAGTATCGATAATCTGCCTGTTGAACTCATACAGGGGATATTCGGCATTGCGCAGAAATTTCGGTATTTTCTGCATTTCGGTATCCAATCCCACACAGAGGTAGGATTTCTTCTTCCTGATTTGCTCAACGATTTGTTGATAGGTCATACGCAGGCATAATTATAATTCAACCACCTTAAGTCGTTCGGCATTTTCGGCCAGCTGCAGCTGATCGATAATGGACTGCAGGTCGCCGTCGAGTATGGCAGGCAGGTTGTAAAGCGTAAGGTTGATACGATGGTCGGTAACGCGGCTCTGCGGATAATTGTACGTACGGATCTTGGCCGAGCGATCACCTGTCGATACCATCGTCCTGCGCTTGCTGGTTATGTCATCGAGATATTTCTGGTATTCAAGATTGTACAGCCTGGTACGCAGTTCGTTCATAGCCTTTTCCAGGTTCTTGATCTGCGATTTCTCGTCCTGGCAGGTAACCACAATTCCTGAAGGAATATGAGTAAGCCGGATGGCGGAGTAGGTGGTATTGACCGATTGTCCGCCGGGACCAGAGGAA
>JAKAMP010000157.1 GCA_021812865.1 Bacteroidota bacterium
TCTGGCCATCGAAGTCGAGCAGCATGATGGGGTCGGCCGCATTTTCATACAGCGATTTGAATTTCTGCTCCGATTGCCGGAGTTTTAGCTCTGCTTCCTTCCGTTTGGAAACATCATTATAGATGGCCACCACTTCACCCGTATTGAGGCGATAGATGATATTTTCTCGCCAGCCTTCTATACGGTCATCCTTGTAATGAGTAACGCCCATGTATTTGGTCTTCCCGCTCTTCCATACCTCCCTGAAGTTATCGAGAAATCCCAGTTCTTCAGCGCTGGGAAACAATTCAGTGATCCGTTTTCCGATAACCTTGTCCCTCTCGATCTGATCGGATTTTTGAGCCGTCTGGTTGAAATCGGTAAATATGAAATCCTTTCCTTCATCCACTGCCTGGTATATGGCAATGGCGCTCGGACTGTTATGAAACAGGCTCTCCCATCGTTCACGGTTTTTCTGAAGCGCTTCTTCTGCAAATTTTCGCTGGCTGATATCATGGATCACTGAATGCAAATATACCTTACCCTGAATACTTAGTTTGCTGCTGAAAACTTCAACATCTGCCTCAGTTCCATCCTTTTTCCTGTGGCTGAATTCGAAATAAGACTGTTTATGCTCATCCACGGTCTGCATGGCATTTCGAACTTCTGAAGAAGGAAGCGTGTTGATTTGCTGAATTTTCATTTGTTTCAGCTCATCTGTGGTCCATCCGTAATAATTGGCTGCCGCCTGGTTGGCATCCGCAATAATGCCTGTTTCCAAATCAATGAGCAGGTTAATGACCGATTGGCTTTGGAAAAGGTTCCTGAATTTTTCTTCGCTTTCACGCAATTGTTCCTCAATCAGTTTTCGCCCGGTGATGTCCTGAACTGTACCAAATAGCTTGATTACTTTGCCGTTTGAATCGCGAATTATTTTGCCGATGGTCCATGCCCAGATAACTTTGTTACTTTCAAAGACTATCCTGAATTCCATAGAATAGGGTATACCTTCCCTGATTGCCGTATTAATGGCATTATCCACTTTTTCCCAATCGTCAGGATGTATAAGCGGCCGGTGCTCAGGCCAGGAAAGCGGTTCCAGTGAAGGATCCAGTCTGAAAATATTGAACATTTCTTTGGACCACTTCGCTTTGCCCACAGCCACTTCGAACTCCCAGCTTCCGATATGAGCGATGCGCTGGGCTTCTTCAAGTTCTTCCTGGCTTTTCTGCAATACTTCCGATGTTTTTTTAAGTTCGGTTTGGTCCTGAACAAAAGCAATGAGGCCTTTGATCCTGCCGATTGCGTCGTATACCGGAATTTTATCTGTCTGGAGCCACCTCAATTCACCCGAAACGGTGTTGATTTGTTCCATTATTCCCATTTTGGGTTTCCCCGAAGCAAATACTTCTTTGTCGTCCTCAAAATACTGGCGGGCAAACGCGGGAAACACTTCTTCTGCCGTATGTCCTTCAATCTGTTGGTGTGAGAACCCTGTATCAGCACAGGCCTTCTCATTCACCCTGATGAATCCATTCATCGTGTCCTTGTACCAGATCTGCGCAGGCGTCAGGTTGAAGAGCATTTCAAATTCCTCCTTCTGGGCCTGGACGGATTGCTCATACCGGTTGCGGTTGGTGATGTCTAAAATAGTGCCGATCAGGCCGATTATTTCTTTTCGGTCATTTCTGAGAATCGCCTTGTGCGTCCATACTTCATACTGGCGTCCTTGCAAATCGGGAAACCTGCCCTCATAGGATTGGCTCCCCCCCGATTCAAATAGTTCCCTGTCTTTCTGATCATAGAATTCTGCCAGTTCTTTGGGATATATTTCATACACGGTTTTTCCGATTACCTGCTCTCTCTGGTAGCCAAAAGTATTTATAAACGATTCATTTACATCCAGATACCTGCACCGGGCGTCTTTGTAAAATACCGGTACCGGGAGAACGGATAACAGGCTACTCAACAGGGCTTCATTTTGATAAAAGGCATCAGATGCAGGTTCAATTTTGCTTCTATCGCCTCTTCTTACGGGCCTTTCATCCGGAATTGGTACCGTTTCATTTTTATCTTTTTCTGCCTGATGTTGTTGGGCTCCAATGCTGACCAGGTTTTTAATTCTTGCCAGGAATTCCTCCCTGTGCAAGGGTGAGTCAATAATATCATCGGCGCCGGACTGGAAACTTAAAGTTCTTGCTTTCTTGTCCTTATTGCTTATGACCATAAGCACTGGGATGGAGGAAGTCCGGCTGTCAGTTTTTAATTGGTTACAAAGCGCAAACTGGTCTGTGTCTTTTACCTCATGACCTATAATGATCAAAGCAGGAGGTTTTGAAACTGCGCTCCGAATAGTTAGATAACCACTGGATGAGGTTCGGGCATCAAGTCCGGCATCCAGGATGAGTTTTTTTATTCTTTGTACTTTTTCTTTCTTTTTTTCAGCAATTAGAATTCTGTACCGGAGCGTAAAATGATGGGTTGTTTTCATAAATTGTCCTCCTGAATCCTTTTTCGTATGAAATGAAGAAGCTCAGAATTAAAAAACGTAATCTATAGGTATCTAATATTGTAAATTGGGTGAGTGCTTATCTATTCTAAAGCTAATAAACATTTTTTATTCAGGGTATAGGGAAAACCACTGAATCGTATAGGGAAAACCCTATTGGAATGTATAGATTCCAATTGTATAAATCAAATATTTTGGAGCTACACTCCTGCATAAGGGTGGGTAATATCCTGAGGATAAATGGAAGTGCTGAAGGAATAACCGCTGTTGGCAATGCCACCAGAGGATGATCCCTCTAAATCCCAGTTTATCTTATGGTTTCAGGGGCAATTCTATGAAAACCCTGAGTCCTTTTTCAGGAGCCGTTTCAAATACCACCTTACCGTTCAATGAAGTTACCCGCTGCTGAATATTCATCAGGCCAAGTCCCTTGTTGCTTTTTATGACCTCGTTAAAACTAAATCCCTTGCCATTATCGCGGTATAGAAGGCTGGCGGTATTATTCTGCTGATCCAGTCTGAATTCCACCTGCACCTCACTCGATTGAGCGTGCTTCAGTGTATTGTTGATCAGCTCGGTGGTTATTCGGTACAGGGTAGTTTCGAGGTTCTTATCGAAGCGTTGATTCGTGGAGGAATCGAAATGAATGGAGAGTTTGCCGGTCTCGTTTAATTGGAAGATAAAGTTTCTCAAGGCGGGTACGAAACCCAGGTTGTTCAGCACACGCGGACTCAGGTTATTGGAAATTTCCCTGAGGGTTTGAATGGCTTCATCAATACTGAATTTTCCTTTAGATATAATGCCCATACGATCATCATTTTCCTGTGCTTCCGCAAGCCATTGGAAATACAGCTTAACGGTAGAAAGCATGGGGCCAAGTCCGTCATGAAGATCGCGGGAGAATTTGCTGCGCTGTTGCTCTTCGGCCTGGATGATTGCATGAATCGTCTTTCTGTCGGTGTCTTTCTTTTCGGTAATGTCTTCTTTTATGCCAATGTAATGGGTTATGATACCCTGATCATTGAATATTGGAGAGAGGGAAGCCACTTCCCAGTATAATTCGCCATTCTTCTTCCTGTTGCAGAATTCACCATGCCACTCATTGCCGCTGCTGATTGTTTTCCACATTTCTTTATATTCCTCGGGAGTGGTATGCCCGGTTTTCAATATGCGCGGATTCTGACCCAGGATCTCTTCTTTTGAATAGCCTGTCAGTTCATTAAAGCGTGGATTCACGTATTCAATGGAACCATGGATATCTGCAATCATGATGATGGCCGGACTTTGTTCAACTGCACGGGAGAGTTTTCTGAGCAAATCCTCGTCTTTCAGCCGTTCTGTAATATCAAGGTCGGTACCCCTGTATCCCTGCAGGTTTCCTCTTTCATCGATGATGGGCGATCCAGTAGTACTGAGAAAAACTCTTTGCCCATTTTTGTGAAGGTTGCTGTTGACGAAACCCACGAAGGATTCCTTCTTTTTAAATACTTCAAAGGCGGCTTCTTTCATTTTCTCCCTTGAATCAGGCTCAAACAGATCATAAAAATGTTTCTTACCTATGATCTCTTCCGGCTTGTATCCCAGGATTTTCTGGGTCATGGGACTGGAATAGGTAAACATACCTTCGGCATCCACCTCCCATATCCATTCTCCTGCACTTTCGGCAATCTGCCTGAACCGCTCTTCCCTTTCCCTGATCATTGATTCGGCTTTTACCCTGTCTGTGAGGTCGATGAAGGTCCCCCTTACCCCATAAGGTTTACCATCCTTCATCAGGGCAAAGGAAGAAAACAGGGCAGGGAAGGTGGCGCCATCTTTTCGCACCACTATATATTCATTGGTTGACGGGTGTCCATCAGTCATGATGCGGCTGAAAGCTTCGCTGATTTTCGGCAAATCAGCATTCGAAACGATCTGCCTGAAATTAATACCTGTTATGAGATCATCCTCGGAATATCCTGCCCAGGCAAGGGCGGTTTTGTTTCCAAATACGACCTGCCCGGTGGCATCGGTCTCAAATATGCCTACAGGGATAGTGTTTGACAGCTCCCTGTATTTGTACTCGCTCCGCATCAGTTCCAGTTCCATGAGTTTACGCTCGGTAATATCATGAATAACCGCGAAAAGTAAGGTTTTCCCGTTCCTGATAATGGGACCGATAAAGACTTCCACATCCCGGATCGCCTCATTGGCAAGCCTGTGCTTAAAAGTAGTCGTGGTAGATTTCCTGGTCATCATGGTTGCCATTTTTTCCTTCTGAACAGGCGAAGGCAGCGTGCTGATGTCACGAATGTTCATCTGACAGAGTTTTTCAACCGGATAGCCGTAAAATTCAGCAGCAACCACATTGGCATTCACTATAGAACCATTATCTGGGTCAACAATTAACTTTACCACAGGGCCTTCATCAAACAATTGCCTGAATTGTTCCTCCCGTTGTATAATTTCCCTCTCATACTTTTTATGTTCCGAGATATCCTGAATTATGCCGAAAACGATTTTTTTGGCCGGATCATACTCTGCAACAGAGTGGATGTCGATGATCTGGTTATTTGACTGGTTTTTTATCCTGAATTCTATATCGTATGGTTCATTTCTTTCAATCAGGTTGATCAATGCCTTGTCCATCATTTCCCTGTATTCTGGCAGAGGAACTTCATTAATCATTGAAAAATCCCATTGGTTTCCCTTCAGTCCATATATTTTTTTTGCATTCGCCGAAGCAAAGAAGGTTCTGGTTTCAAGATGGAGCTCCCAATGTCCCAGGGCGGCTATTCCCTCTGCCTTGCGCAGCCGGGCTTCACTTCGCTCAAGTGTCATTTTGGCTTCCCTTTCCTGCGACCGATCGCGGAACACCAACACAAAACCGATAATCAACCCTTCATCATTTCTGATGGGCGCAGCGCTATTGGCAACAGGCATCTCGCGTCCGTCCCTGGAAATCAATAACACATGATTTGAAAGCGCGGTAAGAGCCCCGTCCTTCGATGCACCTTCAGCCGGATTGAGAATCGTTTCTTTTGTTTGTTCATCGACGATTCTGAAAATATCCCTCACCGGCTTTTTCCTTGCCTCGCCCTCCTTCCATCCGGTAAGCTTTTCCGCAACGCTGTTAAGATGCATAACAAGACCCGATTCATCGGTAGTGATCACCCCGTCGCCAATGCTGTAAAGAGTGGTACGGAAGCGCTCCCGTTCTTCTTTGAAAGCCAGTTCAGCATGAAGCATATCCCTGTAGAGCAGTTTTTGCCGGTACTGGTAGATAAACACGGTCATGGCCAGCACAAGCAGCACAAGGAGAAAGGTGATGGATATATTGAGAATTGTGTAAGGACGGAGGGCTGCCAGAATATCAGTATATTTTGTCTGAGAAATGAGGCGCCAGTCGGTACCCTTTATCTTTTCGATGTGGGCAACCACTTTATTTTTCATGAAATCGATTCCCCTGTATTCCCCGGCGCCTTTCAACATAGCCTTGTACATTGGCATATTTTCAAAGTTTGCCAGTTTTATAAGGCTGGTATCCTCTTCAATTAGAGAAAGGTTGCTGCCATGCCGGTGTACTAGAATGGATGCCACATCATTTTCAAATATGGTGTCATCCTGAAACTGAGGAGGTAATTCCATCAACGGATCGATACGCAATATCAGAACGCCAATGGTCTTATTTGTTTTGTTTTTTATGGGCGACAGGATGTCGATATAGGGGCGGCCAGAGATGGGACATGTTAAAATATCGCCCATCATTGGATGGTCGGAGGCAAGCATCCTTCTGACCTGTTCAAAAGCAGCGGTGTCAAGGTATTTCAGGCGTTCGTTGACGGATATCTCAATTCTTCCGTCACCAGCAGCGATCAATACGTTGATATAACCCTTGTAGTCCCTGATGATCCTGCAAAGGTTTATCAATTCCTGCTTCACGGAAATATCCGGGGAAACCAAATATTTCTCCAGGGCCTTGTCAAGCAAAGGACTGAATGAAAATGCTTCTGCATTTGAAATCTGTTGATTTTTCCAGTCCTGCAGCCTTTTTTCCTTTAACCTGGTGGAAGAGGCCAGCTCCCTGTATTCGGTGTCCAGTATCCTGTTGCGTTCCGTTTTGTAATATATGGCAGAAGAAACCGCAAGAACAATGAGTAGAATGAGGCTGAAAAGAGATAAATCCCGGCTCCTTTTTATATATTGTCCAAATGGCTTAACCTTCATAATTAATTAGGGTTTGGTGATTAAGTTATAAA
>JAKAMP010000158.1 GCA_021812865.1 Bacteroidota bacterium
TAAACTTTAAACTATAAACTTTAAACTATAAACTTTAAACTATAAACTTTAAACTATAAACTTTAAACTATAAACTTTAAACCTTAAACTTTAAACCTTAAACTTTAAACCTTAAACCTTAAACTTTAAACTTTAAACCTTAAACCTTAAACCTTAAACCTTAAACCTTAAACCTTAAACCTTAAACCTATAACCCTATATCAATCCTCTTTTCAATCCTGATTGATCAGTCAATCGCTAATACCAACTGCGGATATTATTGCCAGGCAGGATTCTGATTTTTACGCGATGCCTGTTTGCATCTCAGATTGCTTTGTCAGTTTTATAATAATTTTCATACTCCGGAGGGCACGGGAAGTGTCTGCTTATGGGCAAAAGCCATATATTTACATCTGGAAATCCATAGAATAAATCATACTCCTATATGAAAAAACTACTGTCATTCATAATGTTGCTGCTTGCAGGGTATCTCACCCTTAATGCACAATCCACTCAGCAAACCTGGCCTGCTCAGTATTTCAAGGGATATATGCGTTCCGTTGCAGGAGAAAAACTGGATTATCATTCCTCGCATCCCTCCATCACCCTTGCTCTGCTGCTGCGGGCAAACAAAACATTTCATTCCATTGCCTGGGAATCGGAAACAATACCAGCCGGTTTTAAAGGAAAAGATGCACTCTTCGTCTGGATGTACGGCATGGATGCCGATCCGAAAACTTTTCATATCGACCTCAGATTGAACGGTAAAACCGTGGTTACTTTCACCAATCCGGAAGAATCATCCCTGGAATCCTATACGGTAAAAGGCAATAATGGGGCAGAAATCACTTTCCGTCCGCTGATCCTCGATATGTTCAGGGATCCCATGGGATATGCCATACTGAAGGTTCCGGCAGAATGGCTGCAGAAAGGGAAACCCCAGCAGTTTGAAGCCGTATCGGAGGACAAGGGATGGAATGTGTGGTACATGACCTTCGAAGCCCCGGTGGAGGAGGGCGTTGCACTTTCCCAGGAGCCCGTCCTGGTACACGGAAAATCTGGCGATCTGATGTCCGTAAGAGCTGAGTTTACCCACATCGGAGCGCCCGTCAAAGCTCAGATATCCCTGGACAAGCAAGTTTCCGGAGAGGTAACGCTTCAACCCGGCTACAATTCCCTTACCCTTCAGTATCCGGAAGTGAAAAAAGCTACTTCTGTTCAGGCAACTATCAGGGTGGGAGAGAAGCCGCCGGTGAAGAAGAAGGTGATGCTCAGTCCGGTGAAGCCCTGGACGGTCTACCTGGTTCAGCATACCCATACCGACATTGGATACACGCGCCCGCAGAGCGAAATATTGCCCGAGCATCTCCGGTATATTGATTTTGCACTCGATTACTGCGACCAGACCGACAGCCTGCCCGATGATGCCCGGTTCCGCTGGACCTGCGAAACTTCCTGGGCCGTGCGCGAATACATCAAAACACGCCCGCAGGCACAGATCGACCGCCTGATGAAGCGCATAAAGGAAGGACGCATAGAGGTAACCGGACTCTTCCTCAACATGTCCGATCTGAGCGATGAAGCCACCCTGGCCACCTCGTTGCAGCCGGTGAAGGATTTTCAGCAGATGGGCATCCCGGTGCAGTCGGCCATGCAGGACGATGTAAACGGGCTGGGATGGTGCCTGGCCGATTACCTGCCATCCATAGGGGTGAAATACATGAGCATGGGGCAGAACACCGACCGCGCCATTAAACCTTTCAACAGGCCTACCCCTTTCTGGTGGGAATCGCCTTCGGGAAGCAGGCTGCTCGTATACCGCGGCGAACATTACATGTGGGGCAATTCCCTGGGCGTGATCTCAGGCGACATCCAGTCGTTCGGACAGAACCTGTTCCGCGATCTCAGCAAATTCTCGAACCTCGGCTATCCATATAACCGCATTGCCGTTCAGTTCTCGGGCTACTTCACGGACAATTCACCTCCATCTACCACGGCTTGCGAACTGGTGAAGGAATGGAATGAAAAATATGCCTATCCGCACCTGAGAATGGCTACCGTGCACGAGTTTCCCGAGTACCTGACGAAAGAATGTTCAAAGGATCTGCCGGTTTACAGGGCTGCGTGGCCCGACTGGTGGACCGATGGTTTCGGTTCGGCCGCGATCGAAACGGCCTATGCTCGTCGCAACCAGTCGGAAATGCTCGCCAGCCAGACTCTCCTTGCCATGGCCATGCTGAAAGGACAGCCACTGCCTGAACATTCTATGGAACGCATCATGGCCCTGCGCGATGCGGTGAATTTTTACGATGAACACACCTTTGGCGCTGCCGAAAGCATCTCCGATCCTCGTACGGAAAACAGCACGGTGCAGTGGGGTGAGAAGAGCTCCTATGTGTGGGAAGGCCTTCTGGCCAACCGCATGCTCAGGGAAGATGCCATGGGGCTTATCCAGCAGTTCATTCCGGGAACAAAATATCCCACGCTGGCTGTGTTCAATACCCTCGGAAGTCCCAGAAGCGGCGTGGCGGAGGTGTTTATTGACCACCAGGTATTGTCGCCCGACAAGCCCTTCGAAATTAACGATGCCGACGGGAACCACATCCCTGCCCAGCTCATCCGCAGCCGTTCCGAAGGAAGTTATTGGGCCTTGTATGTGAGAGACATTCCCCCCATGGGGTTTAAAACGTATTCCCTTATTTCGGGGAAAGGCAGCAAAAACCTCATGGATGAAAAACCTTTCCAGGGTACCCTGGAAAATGAATACTACCGGATCACCTTCGATGCTTCCAAAGGAACCATCACTTCGCTGGAGGACAAACAACTGAACCTCGACTTGGTCGATAATAAGGCTCCCTGGGGCATGGCACAGTTCATCTATGAACAGCTGGGCAACCGCAACCAGATTTCTTCCTATAAGCTGGACGATTTCAGGAGAACACCCCTGGGAGAGATAAAGGCCGGCAGGATTGAAGATGGCCCTGTGTGGACTTCAGTGACTTTCTACGGGCAAATGCCCGGTTGTGCCGAAAAGGATGGTATATCTTGTGAGATCAGGCTGTACAGGAATGAAAAACGCATCGAGCTGCACTATGCCATGAAAAAACTCCCGGTTACCGATCCCGAAGGGGTGTATGTGGCCTTCCCCTTCCGGCTCGATGGCGGACATATCGCCTTTGAGGCGCAGGGTGGCGTGGTTGTTCCCGGAAAAGACCAGCTGGAGGGTTCATCATCCGACTGGAACGGCATACAGAACTTTGCCAGTGTGCGAAACGACAAGGCACAGATCGTGATTACCAGTCCGGAAACACCCCTGATGATGTTCGGGGACATTAACCTGGGAAAATTCCAGCGAATCAGCAACCCGAAGACCAACAACATATACTCCTGGGTGATGAACAATTACTGGACCACCAATTTCAGGGCCAGCCAGGAGGGTGAGCTGAAGTGGAGCTATGCCATCACCTCAGCAGACCGGGCCGATAACCTGTTTGCTTCCGATTTCGGATGGGAAACGCGAATTCCTTTTCTTGCGAGGGTCATTCCTGCCGGAACATCCGAAGACAAGCAATCCGGCTTCTCGTTGCTGCCTGCTGGAACCGGCTCCGTGATGCTCGTAAACGCTTATCCGGCATCGAACCGGAAGGATATCATCCTTCAATTGAGAGAAGCAGGTGGACAGAATGCAGAGGTTGACCTCTCCGGGCTATTGTCACTTCCCACGGTGAAAGGCATCAGCGAGGTGAATGTGATCGAAACCCCGCTCTCAGAAAACATTCAAAAGCTGAGTTTTACGCCCTGGCAACCCAGGTTTTTGAAAGTAATCCTGAAATAAGCGTCGTCTGAAAGCATCTTGACAAATTGGAAACTTGACGCATTATTACTGAAAACATATATTTATCAACACCTTGAGGCCAAATCCCGGAAATGTAACTGCTGCATATCAAGTTATTTCCTGTAATAAAACAGGATTTGCATCATCATTAAACTTAATCTATAATCTTTTCTGACCTAACAATGGGGAAAAGCTCAGTATTTTAATTATTCAATATTGATTTTTTTTCAAAACTCAATTTATTGCTTTATCAATAAACCTACAGAGGCGAAAGGGCAATATTGACTGTGAAGATTGCAATTAGTCTCATTTACCCGCATTCTGGCTTTGGTATTTCTATCTATTCTAAAAGCTAACCAACAATTTTTTTCATAGATAAATTCATCCACTGGATAAGCATTTCCTTCCGCATCTTCGTCTATTTCAACATCACCACCTCTCATTTTTGCGATACCCTCTATTTGAGCATACTGTTTTTCCTTCTTATTTTGAGAAATTAACTTGAATGCTATTTCCTTTTCATTAAAAAAACTCAATTCAACGGTTTGTTTTAATGTTTCATTTTCAAAAACATAGACTGTGCTCATTGGTTTCTTATCAACATCAGACTTCGCATCATTCTTTGAAGAAAGGTTGTCCTGAGATGTCTGCGATATGCATGATGCACATATAAACAAACATAATATTAACTTTATGGCCTTCATTATTTAAGGTTTTATAATTATCGGGTACACTATATAAGAAAACATGAATAAATAGAGTACAATTGTAAGTATATTTAAAATCAATTTCAATTCATGGTTTCTTAATGCTAATCTAAAATCAACCATGCAAATAATTCTATTTATTTTAGAAATGTTTTTAATGAAGTTTTTAAAGGAAATACTCTCAATTTTATAACAATAGTTTAACCATCCTCTTGTAATAAGAAGTATTAAATAAGGTGCCACTGAAAAATCTAAAATATTTTTCATTCTGGAAATCGATAAACATTTTTAAAAAAAATAATTCCGGCAATTAATAAGAATATTACCCCCAGCATAAGTAGAAAGTTAAGCCTCTTTGTTAAGGTTAAATAACTTTTATCAGAGAATTTATTCGTATTAAATAGATAAAAAATTGCTTCGATAATCTTCATATCTTCCTTATTTTTAATCAAAATTGTGCGGTATTTTAATACTAAAAATAAACGCAAAACAAAACACATAAAACATAAAAAGCTAATAATTAAAAATGCACACATTTTCATTGATTTTAATGATATAACAATGGTACACTACCTGAGAAATTATAGTAATCCAGTACTGCTGTTGAATATGAATTTAATAGGATTCCTAAGTTTAAATCAACATCTACAGAACCGCCTCCAATAAATTGGCCTGAAACACTAAATATTCTAAAGGTAGGATAGTTACCACTTTCAAAATGATACGGTCCTACATCGAAACTACCAATATTTGTTTTTCCACTCCAATTTCTTTCATACTCTAGACCCAAAATACCACAATTAACTGCAAAATTTGAAATTTTAGTACTCTGTGAAGTAAGACCTCCAGTTGATATAGTTCCACTCCTCTTTTTGGAATAGAAATTACCCGATAAACCAAATTGTATTCCTATTATAGAAATCTTTCCACCAGCACCAGCTCCAGTTCTAGTTGTAAGTTCTAGTTTAGCAAATGGATCAGAATTATTAAACCAATTATTAATAAAACCCTCTAAGTTGGACTCATTTTTGTTGGATATATTATCAACTCCATTATCCCCCCAATAAAATACCCATGATAAAACATCAACAGTATAGGTTACATAAACAGGAACTTCACCATTATCATCTTTTCGCAAAGATTCTTTTCCAACACGTGTTGCCTGTCCAAGATAATAAGTGACTTTCTGCTCAGTTTTAACAAGTTTGCTGCCTATTACGCTGCTATAAGGTGCTAAATAATTATTATAGACTTCCCTAAAGTCGACGGGATCTCCATAACCATTCGAATACCCTCCATCACCATCATAATGATAATCTGACCAGGGTCCAAATCCATCTGAGCCATCATGGTGTTTCCAGATATAATGATTGCCATCAAACTGAAACCCTGCATAAGGGAATATTTGTGTATTGGGTTGCTGGGGCGCATAAAAGCTTGCTGAGTATAAGTATCCCGTGGGATCAGAATACTTCAAAGGGTTATTCATCACATACGAATACCGGTTAAACGATTGCGTGCCGCTGGGATTTTGCACGAATGCATCGGGAGAAAGCATTCTTCCCAACAGGGGATCGTATACACGGCCATTCATGTTGATCAAAGCAAAAACGTCTAAGTGTTCATGCCCGGTGTAGCCTCTCGAAAACAGGTAGTTCGAGGGCACATTGTTGTAAGTCCAGTCTGCAGGGTTTCGCCGGCGGCCCCAGGCATCGAAACTGAAACTGGCAACCACGGCGCCGCTTTGATTGGTTATCTTGTCAAACGAGCCTTGAAAATCGCTATGCACATAGTACATGGTATCGCTGCCGTTGTTTTTTACGAAGATGGCAGCCAAACCATCCCCGCCTGGGATATAATGAAGCTGTCGCACCTGGTTGGCCTGGTTTACTTTTTTTTCATATAACCCATCGTAATATACCGTTTTCTGTAAAGTCCCGTTAAGGTATAACCTGGATTTTACCCTTTCATCGCTAAACCCGTATGTGATATTGTAAATGTAATTCCCTTCAATAATGCTGTCAACCTTGTTAAAGGATGTATAGGTAACCCGTTGGTCGGTAGTTGGAATGAGTCCGTTGGAATTGGTTACGCTGGATATGGCATGGGATTTTGAGGCATCATAGCTATAATTTCCCGCAAAAGAATTTGAAGAAATATTCCCATTAGCAGCGTATGCGATATTGTTT
>JAKAMP010000159.1 GCA_021812865.1 Bacteroidota bacterium
GCGCGCTGCCACCGCCAAGATGGACGATTTGTGCGGCTTCAAGGTAATACACCTTCCAGCCACGCAGCCTCATGCGATAGCACCAATCCATCTCCTCGGAATACATGAAGTAGTCTTCATCGAGCAATCCTGCCTTATCAAGCGCGGCTTTTCTTATAAACATAAAAGCTCCCGAAAGTACTTCCACTTCATGGATGGCATTCCGGTCCAGGTATCCCAGATGATATTGTCCAAATATTTTGGAACGTGGGAAGAGTAGGGAAAGGCCTATTATCTTATAAGAGGCAACCGAAGGAGTGGGAAGCGCCCTTTTTGATTCAGGGAGAAAACGACCTTTTCCATCAATCATTTTCACACCGGTGGCTCCAGCCTCAGGGTGATTTTCCATGAATGCAAGACATTTTTCGAAGGTATCTTCTTCCACAACGGTATCGGGGTTGAGAAGCAGGATGTATCTTCCCGATGCAATGCGGATGGCCTGGTTGTTGGCCCTGGCGAACCCGACATTCTTCTTGTTTTCAATCACCCTGACCTTGGGAAACTTTTCTTTCAGCATATTGACCGATCCGTCGACCGAATCGTTGTCAACCGCGATTATTTCACCCTGCAAATGCTGCATGGCTTTCAAAACAGCATTGATGCACTGTTCCAGAAAGAACTTTACATTATAATTGACAATGATAACCGATAATTGCAGGGTTTCTGCGGCCATGATCGGAATGGGGTTGAAATCCTTTTTATTTACCGGTAATAGGGCCGGTGCAATTCATGACCACCATCTTGCATGCATTCTGATTGCCCATGGAGCAAGACTTGCGGAAATTCTCACAGGCGTTCTTGAAGTCCTCCAGCCTGTAATAGGCCATTCCCAGGTTGTAATAGGTCACGTCGTTGTTTGGGTTGAGCTCCACCGACCGGGTGAAATCTTTCACGGCATCGTCGTACTGCTTCATATTGTAAAAGAGGCGACCACGGCTGTGGTAAGCGCTTGCATTGTCGGGCTGCAGCTCAATGGCTTTGGAAAGGTCATCCTTGGCATGATCATTTTCTTCTACACCCATATAGGCCACACCCCTGTTCAGGTATACATTGAAAGCATTGTCTCCCGGGTTGAGTTCCAGTGCTTTGTTGAAATCATCCAGCGCCCGGGAATATTTTCCCCGGCTGTTATTGAGAACCCCCCTTACATAAAAAAACATACTTTGGCTCTTGTCCTTCTGTATGGCATTATCAACCATATTGAAGGCTTCCTTCTCGTTACCCATAAAATAGGTACAGAATACTTCTCCACGGAAGGCATCGAGGTTTCCCGGTTCTGCCTTAAGTACGCTCTGGTATTCCTTCAGGGCCTGGTCGTATTTCTGCTGGCCGGAGAGGACTTCGCCGATGATGAAGTGGGCCTGCCTGTTCTTTGGATCTATTTTTATGGCAGCCTGGGCATCGGTGAGTGCGCCATTCTGGTCTCCCACCTGGAATTTGGCAAAAGCCCTGTTCTGGTTTGCCACTACATTTTTTGGCTGCATACGCAATACCCTGTTGTATTCCCTGATTGAACCCAGATAATCCTTGTATCCCAGTTTCTGGTTTGCCACAGCCAGAATGGAATCAACCGGCAGCGCACCCTGGGGAAAAACATATGACGCAAAAACGGTAAAAGCAATCGCAAGGATGACTCGTTTCATGGAGCTACAATTTTAAGCTGCGAAAAGGTAATAAAACTTCTCCTTTTTTCCGATGTTCCCGTATCAAATTCTCATTTTTCAGAGGCAGCCGTCAGTTCCGAGTTGGCCGAAGGAAGGTCATAGATCACCTGGTTTCTCAGGAGATCATCCAGGGTCTGTCGGCGGCTGATAAGATAGTCTTTGCCGTTATGAACTAGTACCTCGGCAGGCCTTGGACGGGAATTGTAGTTCGACGACATGGAATAGCAGTATGCCCCGGCATTCAGAAAACACAGGCAATCGCCTTCGGATATTTCCTCTATTTTTCTGTCCCAGGCAAAAGTATCGGTTTCGCAGATATATCCCACTACAGTGTAAACCCGCGGATTTTTGTGTGGTTTTGAGATGTTGATGATGTGGTGATAAGCGTCATAAAACATAGGCCTGATGAGGTGGTTCAGTCCGGAGTCAACTCCTGCAAAAACAGCCGATGGGGTTTGTTTCAGCACATTTACTTTTACCAGAAAATAACCTGCCTCGCTAACCAGAAATTTGCCCGGCTCGAACATGAAGGTTAGTTTTTGGCCATATTCTTTATTGAATTCTGCAAACCGCTTTCCAAGCCTTTTCCCGAACGATTCGATATCGGTGGCGTAATCATCGGGTTTATAGGGTACTTTAAAACCACTTCCGAAATCGATAAATCGCAGGCCTTCGAATTGTCTGGCTGTGTCGAGCAGGATATCAGCCCCGTTAAGGAATACTTCCACATCGAGAATATCGGAACCGGTATGCATGTGAATGCCGTCGATCTTCATTTTGTTGGCTTTGATCACACGGTGCACATGGGGCATCTGGTAAATGGAAATACCGAATTTCGAATCGATATGGCCAGTACTGATCTTGGCATGTCCGCCGGCCATAATGTGGGGATTGATGCGCAGGCCAATGGCTACAGAGTTTCCGTATACATCGCCAAACTGTTCCAGAACGGAAATATTGTCTATGGTCACATGTACTCCCTCCTTCACTGCCATGTTGATCTCCTCAAGGGAAACACTGTTGGGCGTGTACATAATATCCTTCGCCGAAAATCCGGCCATCAGCGCCAGTTTTACTTCCTCAATTGAAACACAGTCCAATCCACTGCCCAAGGCTTTGAAGTATTTTAACACATTGATATTTGTGAGGGCTTTGCAGGCGTAATTGATCCTGATGTTGCATCCATGAAAAGCCTTGAGAAGTCTGTCGTATTGCTGCTTCATCCTGGCTGTTTCGTACACATACAGCGGAGATCCATATTTTTTTACCAGCTCCAGCGCGGGTATACCATCGATCTGATACTTGTTGTTTACCAGTTCCATTCCAGTTCAGGATTTAAATTATACAAATATAGGCAAAGCATCGGGATAAATATGTTTTTCAGCATATGAAATGATTCCCATAGCCGCCTGGCGGTACAGTATGGCTGCATATTGGGTAGATAAAGCCATAAAAGTCGTAAAATGGTCACTTTGGGATGATGTATGGTGTGCGGTTGAGGATGGAGCGGCCCAGGGTAACCTCGTCGGTAAATTCCAGTTCATCGCCAATGGAAACCCCCCTGGCCAGGATGGTGATTTTTACCGGGTAAGAACTGAATTTCCGGTAAAGATAGAAATTGGTGGTATCGCCTTCCATGGTGGTGCTGAGGGCAAGAATGATTTCATTTACCCTGCCGGCAGACAATTTTTCTTCCAGAGAGCGGATGTTAAGGTCGGACGGACCGATTCCGTCCATTGGTGAAATGATGCCTCCCAGCACATGATATACTCCCCTGTACTGCTGAGTATTTTCTATGGCCAGAATATCCCTTATGTTTTCTACAACGCATACCTGGTGATGCTGGCGAGAGGAATCGGAACAGATGCTGCAGGTTTCGGTATCGGAAATATTGTTACACGAATGGCAATAGCGCACATTACGGATCAGTTCAAGAATGGACTCCCCCAGCATGGCCGATTCTCCTTTTTCCTGCCTCAATAAGTGAAGAACAAAGCGCAGGGCTGTTTTACGGCCTACTCCGGGAAGTTTAGCAAATTCATTCACTGCTGTTTCAAGCAGCCTTGATGGGTACGATGGGATATTCATGCCTATTTTGTATTCGCATCCAAAAGTACGGTAAAAACAGAAATCATGGTCCGGGGTTTTTTCTTTGCTTCATTTTTTTTATCCTTGTGCTCGAAAAAATCCAATAGCATGTCATCATTTGCCTTTTCGGTGGTTATTGTGGTCTATTTCATGGTGCTGCTCACCATTTCATACATTACCAGCCGGAAGGCCGATAACGACTCGTTTTTCATCGGGAACAGGAAATCTCCCTGGTATGTGGTGGCTTTTGCCATGATCGGAACTTCCATTTCGGGGGTTACCTTTGTTTCGGTTCCGGGATGGGTCAAGGACAGCAGCTTCTCCTACATGCAAATGTTGTTGGGCTACCTCGTAGGTTATTTTGTGGTGGCCAATATCCTTATGCCCCTGTATTACAGGTTAAATCTCACTTCCATCTATACTTATCTCGAAAAACGTTTCGGGCAGTGGTCGTATAAAACGGGGGCTTCGTTCTTCCTCCTGTCCCGCACCGTGGGAGGAGCAGTACGATTGTATCTCATGGCCAGTGTTCTCCAGCTTACCATCTTCGATTCCTGGCATGTGCCTTTTGAACTTACGGTTGCCGTTACCCTCGTGTTGATTTGGCTCTACACATACAAAGCCGGACTAAAAACCATTATTTATACCGACCTGCTGCAGGGCTTTTTTATGCTGGTTGCCCTTGTGCTTACGATCGTGATGGTAGGCAGAGAAATGGGATTGAACTTTTCCGGTATTGTAAAAACCGTTGTGCACAGTGACTATTCCAGGATTTTCTTCTTCGATGACATTCGGTCGCCCCAGCATTTTCTCAAGCAGTTTCTGAGCGGGGCCTTTATTGTGATCGTGATGACCGGGCTTGACCAGGATATGATGCAGAAGAACCTGAGTTGCAAAAATCTTCGGGATGCCAAGAAGAACATGTTTACCTTCAGTCTCATTCTTCTGCCGGTCAACCTGCTTTTCCTTTCCCTGGGCGCCCTGCTATATGTTTTTGCAGCTCAGAAAGGCATTTCACTGCCTAAAATGACCGACGATGTGTTTCCGGTCATCGCCACGCGAGGTTATCTCCCGCCTGCGGTTGCGCTCTTCTTCTTTATAGGCCTTATTGCTGCGGCATATGCTACGGCCGATTCCGCGCTCACGGCCCTCACCACATCGTTCACAGTGGACATTATCGGAGTCGAAAACAAGAAGGAAGAAGAAGTAAAGCGGTTGCGCTACAGGGTACACCTGATGCTTTCCATAGCCATGTTCATTATCATCATGGTATTCCGCTATCTAAACCAGCAAAGTGTGATCAGCGCTGTGTTTACCATTGCCGGGTATACTTATGGACCGCTTTTGGGGCTATATAGCTTCGGTCTGTTCACGAAACTGAACCTGAGGGACAAATGGGTTCCAGTTGTCACCATTCTCTCTCCATTGATCTGTTACCTGCTCGACAGGCACTCACAGGAATGGTTCTGGGGCTATAAAATCGGGTTCGAGATTCTCATTTACAACGGTCTGCTTACTTTCCTGGGACTTTTTCTGATCAGCCGGAAGAAAACAGCCTAATCCTCTATTCCATTGTTATTGTCAACGCTGAATATCTCTTCGATCAGCGCTGAATATTTCTCATAGAGGAATTTTCTTTTCAGCTTGAGAGTAGGGGAGAGTTCTCCGGTCTGAGGTGACCATTCATCGGTTACCAGTCTGAACCGCTTGATGCGCTCGGTTTGTCCAAGTGAGACGTTGATGGTGTTCACTTCTTTCTGGTAACGGGCAATCACCTGCGGGTTGCTTACCAGGTCGGTATTATCCTGTAACTGTACTTTATGGATGGATGCCCAGTTGTGAAGTAACTGTAAGTTAGGCACAATGAGTGCGCTGGCGAACTTCTGATTCTCACCCACCACAAAAACCTGTTCGATGAAGAATGATTCCTTGAATTTATTTTCAATGGCCTGGGGGGCAATGTATTTGCCGCTGGACATTTTGAATATTTCCTTTTTGCGGTCGGTGATGCGGAGGTATTTGCCATCAACGAGAACCCCTATGTCTCCTGTATGAAGCCATCCGTCGGGTTCAATGGCTTCCCTGGTCATTTCCGGTTCCTTATAATAACCCATCATCACATTGGGACCTTTGCACATGATCTCGCCATCTTGGGCAATCTTCACCTGCACGCCCTGGAAGATCGGTCCTACTGTACCTACACAGATTTCCCGGGTAACAATGTTGTTCACCGCAATGACCGGGGAGGTTTCAGTGAGTCCGTATCCTTCCGTCACGGCAATCCCGGCCGCTCCGAATACTCTTGAAAGGCGAGGCTGCAGCGCTGCTCCGCCCGAGAGGATGAGGCTTACATTTCCTCCCAGGGCTGCCCTCCATTTTTTGAAAACCAGTTTGTTTGCGATGTTGAGCTGTATCCGGTAAAACCAGTTGCCTGGTTGTACGTAATCATACCGCATTCCAAGATTTACTGACCAGAAAAAAATCTGTTTCCGGATATAGGGCAACCCCTTCCCTGTATTGATGATTTTCCCGTACACGTTTTCAAGTAAACGGGGAACGGTAATGAATACATGGGGTTTGATTTCTTTCAGGTTATCTGCAATGGTTCCCATGTTTTCTGCATAGTAAATTGAGATGCCTGCCATCTGGAACTGGTAGCCGACTGTGCGCTCAAAAATATGGCATACAGGCAGGAAACTCAGGGTACGGTGTTCAGACCCAAAGTTATGTACATTGGCTGCAGCCAGGGCATTGCTTACAATATTACGGTGCGAGAGCATCACTCCTTTTGGAAAACCAGTCGTTCCTGAGGTATAGATGATCGTAACCAGGTCTTCCGGAGTGACACTATTTTTCAACTCTTCAAGTGTATCCCGGAACTGGCTGCTCTTCTCCTTTCCCAGTTCA
>JAKAMP010000160.1 GCA_021812865.1 Bacteroidota bacterium
TTACTCCCGTGCTTCTTGCCCTGTTCTCTTACCTGAGAAACAGAGGTAAAGAACCTTCAGCCCCACGAAAAATTGGTATTGGTATGATACTGGGTGCCGTAGCTTTCGCTATTCTGATCATACCTTCTCTGAAACTGGCATCTCCCATATCTTTAGGCGGACCGGGCAATGTATCGCCCAGCCTGGTATCCCCGTATTGGCTTATCAGCAGCTATTTTGCCCTGACCATTGCCGAGCTGTTCCTCAGCCCCATGGGCAT
Source organism: Bacteroidota bacterium (assembly GCA_021812865.1). Taxonomy (GTDB): domain Bacteria; phylum Bacteroidota; class Bacteroidia; order Bacteroidales; family JAAYUG01; genus JAKAMP01. Next base: position 260 of record JAKAMP010000160.1, read on the forward strand.
CTCCTTTGTATCAAAGGTGGCTCCTCCGAAATATAAAGGTCTGATGCAGGGCGGGTGGTTTGCGGCCACCGCTGCCGGTAACCTTCTGGTAGGCATCATGGGATATTTCTGGACCGTGGTATCTCTGCCGGTGTTCTTCTGCATTCTCGTGGTGGCATGCCTTATTTCCGCTACATTCATTTTCTCAGTGATCAGGCGCCTGGAAAAAGCTTCACAGGCATAAGAAATAATCTCATTCGAATGCTGCGGATGTGCTCGACTGTGCATCCGCAGTTTTTTTTTGAAAATAATATTGCACAGATACACTATCCTGATTCGCCTGCAAATACCCGTATCCAGAACGGGCATTTGCAAATGAATATGAATTATAGTACATTGAGATTGGATTTATTATCCCTGCCAGTATGAGAAATCTGACTTTGCTCATTCTCCTTTTGATTCTACATGAATTTCAGGGATTCTCACAATACCACTTCCAGAAAGGCACTGTTATAACCTCTCTGGGCGACACCATACATGGATATATCGATTGCAAAGACCGGAGCTTCGACCCTGAAAAGTTTACATTCACCCGTTCGATACCAAAGGATACATTGATCACCTTCAGCCTTCCGGATGCAAGGGCATTCATTATCGACAAAACGGCTGCCTACGAAAAATTTACAGTGAATGTAAGCCAGGGCGCTGTGGATATTGACAGACTGCCCGACAAGATAGATACAAGTTCTATCGAAAAAACCGTATTTCTGAAAGTTCTGGTAAAAGGCGAACCCCTTTCGCTTTTTTCATACTCCGATAGGATCAAAACCAGATATTTTGTTCTTGTACCAGGGGCATCTATGCCGCAAGAGCTTCAGCTTTACATCTATTCGCCCAACCATACGGAATTAAGGTACAAGAAATACATCGGGCAACTGCTTCTGCTTGCCAGTAAATACGGGAAGAATACGATTGAACAGCAACACCGGATTTCCACATCCTCATACATTTCACAGGATCTGATACCTATTGTAAACGAGATCAATGGGCAAAAAGTTAAAATGGAATCGGACATCAGTCCAAATAGAATCATACTGAACTTCTTTGTTGGTGCCGGAATATCAAGAAGTTACATGGCTTTTTCGGGAACCGATCCGCTGGCAAAGCTCACAAGTAGCCCGGTAGCGTGTAAGCCATCTATCATCGTCGGATTCAATCTTTCAGAAAAATCAAATAGCAGGGCTTATATATCAGAGATGCTGATGCTCTCGAACCTCGATTATAAAATTCAACAGGTTACGGATTATTCTGCCAATTCCTATATTGAAACTACCACATTCCATTTAAAAATGACAAACATTGCCCTGGCTAACAGTTTTGGGTATAAGGTATACAATGGGGGAAAAACGGGATTTTACCTGGGCGCCGGCCTGAATATCAATTTTTCATTCTATCCCACAAATGATCTTATTATAATAGATGAAGGATATTATAACACCAATTCGGAGGCTACTATAAAGGATCATTACCTGATGAAAAGAGTGTGGTACTCTCTCCCTTTGAAGGCAGGGCTGATCATTAGAAACAGGGTCGAAGCCGGAGTAAATTGGTATGTCCCATCGCCGCTGCCCCAGCTGGCATCTGCCATTGGAACCCTTTACGATATGCAGCTTGCAGGTATGTATCATTTTTAAAGAAGGAAACAGGTATGCATGCAACTGTTTTACCGAATACTATTCAGCACTCCCTTTAGGATGAATCCTGTTCTTTTCAAATTAATTCTAAAAATCTTGACACCGTGAAAAAAATCATTTCCTCTCTAACAGTTTTTCTTTCCATCTGGGCAGTTTCCGTTGCCTGGCCCGGTAACGTTCATCGCACAGACAATACTCAGAAGGAGTTGCTCATCCCTGTAACTGCCGGACAAATGCAGTTAATTTACAAAGTGAGTGGAACCGACGGAAGGCTTTACCAGGTCTACCTCGGTCCCCGATTGGAACAACCTGAAGCATTGCTGCAGTCGAGGGTACAGGGTCATCCGGCTTATGCCACATTCGGAACAGACAACCTGTTTGAACCGGCCATCCGCATTACCCACAACGATGGGAATCCTTCCCTGGAGCTCAAGTATGTAAGTCATTCTGTGGAAACCCCGTCGCCTGGCGTTACGCTTACCCATATTTTATTGAAAGATTCTGTTTATCCAGTGGAAGTAACCTTGAATATCCGAGCGTTTTCTGAAGAAAACATCATGGAACAATGGGTTGAGATTGTCCACCATGAATCAAAGCCTGTAACAGTTTTCAATTACGCCTCCTCCATGCTTCACTTTGATTGCGACCATTACTGGCTTACGCAATTTCACGGAGACTGGGCAGAAGAAATGAGAATGGAAGAAAGTGAGCTTACTTATGGAATGAAAGTACTCGACTCCAAGCTGGGCACCCGGGCTCATATGTACGAAACGCCGGTATTCTTTCTATCGTTGAACAAAAAATCGGACGAGAATACGGGGAATCTGATTGCCGGCACCCTCGGCTGGTCGGGTAATTTTCAGATTGTTTTTGAAGTGGACGAGAAGGGTTCCCTGCGGGTAATCTCGGGGATCAATCCTTTTGCATCTGAATACAGCCTTGATCCTGGCAAAATATTCCGAACACCTTCATTTATCTTCACATTCTCAGGAGAAGGGAAAGGGCTTGCCAGCAGAAACCTTCACCACTGGGCCACCCGCTTTGGTATATTAGATGGCGACAAACCCAGGCTTACGCTGCTGAACAACTGGGAAACTACCTATTTTGATTTTAATGAGCCCAAACTTGTCAGCCTCATCGACGATACAAAAAAAATGGGACTCGATTTGTTTCTGCTGGATGATGGCTGGTTCGGCAACAAATATCCCCGCAACAATGACCATGCCGGGTTGGGAGACTGGCAGGAAAACAAGCTGAAGCTGCCAGATGGCCTGGGATACCTCGTGAAAGAAGCTGACAAAAAAGGGGTGAAATTCGGTATCTGGATTGAGCCTGAAATGGTGAATCCAAAAAGCGAATTGTATGAAAATCATCCGGATTGGATACTCAAACTCCCCAACCGGCCAGAGAACTATTTCAGGAACCAGTTGGTGCTGGACCTCACCAATCCAAAAGTTCAGGACTTCGTCTATTCAATTATAGACGGAATGCTGACAAAATACCCTGGAATAGCCTATATTAAATGGGACTGCAACCGAATGATGACCAATGCCTATTCTCCCTACCTGAAGGATAAACAATCTCAATTGTTTATCGATTATGTAAACAGCCTGTACGATGTTTTCTCGCGCATGAGGCAGAAGTACCCTCATCTGCCCATCATGCTTTGCTCTGGTGGCGGTGGAAGAGTGGATTATGGTGCGTTGCGCTATTTCACTGAATTCTGGGCAAGCGACAACACCGATCCTTTTGAAAGGGTATATATCCAATGGGGTTACTCCTTTTTCTTCCCATCCATTGCCGTGTGTAACCATGTTACATCCTGGGGCAAACAATCTCTCAAATTCAAAACCGATGTGGCCATGATGGGTAAGCTTGGCTACGATCTGAAAGTGAACAGCCTCACAGATAAGGAACTGAAATTTAGCCAGGATGCCATACAAAATTACAAAAGGCTGAGCGATGTAATTTGGCATGGCGATTTATACCGTCTCATTTCGCCTTATGAAGAAAACAGGGCCGTGCTGATGTATGTCAATCCTGAACAGACAAAAGCGGTATTGTTTGCCTATACGTTGAATGCACGCTTCGGGGAAACATTTAACAAGGTGAAACTTCAGGGACTGGATCCGCAGAAAACATACACCATCAAGGAAATCAATATAATAGACGAAAGTCATGGACCTGGCAATTGGAACATGGTTTCCCAGACCTATTCCGGTGATTACCTTATGAAAGTTGGACTGAATATCGGGATGCCCGTTTCCATGACCAGCACTGTCCTGGAAATTACCGGATCATGACATCTTTAACCTAAACAGGGCAATAGGATTGCAATGGCAATGTAGTTCCGGATGATGAGCGTTTTGACAATATTTGATAAATGTTTATTGTACACTTATAAAATAAGAAATAAATCCTATCTTTATTTATAGCTAAGTCATTAAGATATGAAGGTTGAAAACTTGTCTCCATGGCTCCGCAGGACCCTGACGACCCTTTTCTTTGTGGTTTGCTTCATTTACTTTTTCTTGTTCTGCAGGTATCACCTGGCATATCAGGAGCAGGTTCAGCTGTTTATGTTGGATAAGGGGTATTTCCTTCCCTTTCTTTCTCACCCTGGTGGACTGATGCAATATTTCAGCGCTTTCCTAATTCAATTCTATCTGTATCCCTGGCTTGCCGCTTTAGTGGTCACCCTCTCAGCATTTGGCGTTTTCCTGGCATCACGCTTGTTCCTGAATAGAATTGGCATGCGTGGTCTGCTTTGGGCGTTGCTCCCTCCTCTTTTCATTATTGCCCTGCAAGTGCACCACAGTTACCATGTGGAATCAACCATTGCCTTTTTGCTTGTGGTTCTTTATGCCTCCCTGCATTTTTCCCTGACTAATTCCATTTTAAAATATCTGTATAGCACTGCCGGATGGGCGCTTCTGTATGTTATCACCGGAGCATATGCATTCATCGCCAATATCGCTATCGTTCTGTTTGAAATATTTTATCGCAAATCCCCGGTCTATTCCCCATCCGTAATTCTCATTCTGGTCACCGGAGGATTAGCGCCCATCCTCGCAGCAAGGTTTTTATGGTATATCAATCCAGTTGAAACATGGACAGCTTTGCTACCCCTCAATATTCACACCTCAGCCAGGTTTGCCCTGTATGCGCTGATGCTTTGGTTCCCGGTTCTCATGACAATGCATGCCATAATTGACAGGATGAATCAAACATTCGGCAAGTCTATTGTCATCCATAAATGGCAATCGGCCCTTGCAGGATGTATTGTGATCATCCTTTCCGGATGGTGGATTCAGAAAAAAGCCTACGATGCAAAAACGGAAATCCTGCTCGGCATTGATCATAGCATTCAGCAACACGACTGGTCCATGGCACTTAGGCTCTCCTCCATGTATCCCGGTTCAAACCGCATGGTGACCTATTTTACCAACATGGCCTTATATGAAAAAGGATGGCTTGGCGACCGCATGTTCAATTACAGGCAGATGGGAAGCCAGGGTTTGTACCTGAACTGGAAAAATACCAATCTTGCCTCATTCTTTGGCAGTGAGTTGTATTACCGTCTATCCTACACCAATGAAGCATTCAGGTGGGCATTCGAAACCATGGTCTCGGATGGACTGAATCCGAGATGTGTAAAACAGCTTGCCCTTACCAGCATCATCAATGGCGACAAGCCGATAGCGATGAAATACCTTGATTTACTGGAAAAAACAATCTTTTATCGAAATTGGGCTCTGACATACAAGGCATCCCTTACGGATCCTGGGAGTCCCGGACTGGACCCGGAGCTTGCCGCCAGGATGCATCTTAGCATCCGGCAGGACTTTTGGGCTGACGACAGTCATTTCGACGCGCTCATGTCTACTCTTCTAAACGATCATCCCGATAACCGCATGGCTTTTGAATATTATATGGCCAGCCAACTTCTCGATTTGAATTACAGCGGATTTGCCTCAAACCTGGTACATCTGAAAGATTTTGGCTATTTCAGGATACCTCAGACGTACGAGGAAGCTTTGCTGATCTACATGGCGCTCTATAAGAAAAATGCCATACCCGCAGGCTATACCATCAGTGACAAAACTCGTGTTCGTTTCGCCAATTACATGCACGCACTTTCACAATATGGAAACGACCGCAGGGCTGCAGCAAAGGCATTGTTCAAACAATATGGCAATACATTCTGGTACTATGCCAGTTTCGAAAAAGGTAAATAATTCATATCCCGGTTACCCATGATCGTGAAAACAATCCCCATATTCCATCTTTGGCAAAAGATTAGAAAAGGACTGACCTTTGTGGTCTGCATGATGTTTCTTTCCTGTCATTCCCCCATGCCCAATGCAAAACTGGATAGTAGGCAGCCCGCAATATTCCCTGATTATTCTGACATCACTATTCCACCAAATATCGCCCCGCTGAATTTCATCATTCATGAACCGGGCGACAGATATATTGCAACCTTCTCATACGGGAACAAGATTTTTTTCAGTATTCAATCCGGCGACAGCGCAGTAAAGATTCCAATCGGAAAATGGAAAAAGCTTATGAATGCCTCCAGAGGAAATGATTACACCTGTGAAATCATGATCAGAAATAGCAGTAATTGGACCCGTTTCCTGCCCATAGTCAATCATGTGGCCAAGGATTCCATTGACAGCTACCTGGTGTACAGGCTGATTGACCCGGGATTCGAAATATGGAATCAAATGGGGATATACCAGCGCTGCCTG
>JAKAMP010000161.1 GCA_021812865.1 Bacteroidota bacterium
CAACCGTTTCATCGGTCGCTGACTGGTATTGTCCACTTCGCATGTATTCCGCCGGCCATTGATTTCACCAGGGGTAATTTTCCTGCCAGGAACCGATCTGTTTGTATCAAATCTCCTGGGCAGTTTCACCTTTACTTTCAGTGATTATTATAAGACCTAAGATCTGATGGATTCCTATTGTACACCGTTGAGCGCTTATGATTGTGAAACCCGGTGACCAAAAAGTATCTATATTGTTTACGGCAAGTTGCTTCTGAACTCTTTCTTGTTGAATGAGGGTATTGTTCACTGCATAGACGGCTATGACCGGCGTATCATTTCACCGATTGCTTTCACCCACGCATCGCTGTCGTTGAGGCTTTCCACAGGCACAAGTGATTCTCCACCATGTTGTCTGAACAATTCTTGGAATTCCATGCCGACTTCCACCGTGGTTTCAAGACAATCGGCGGTAAAGGAAGGGCATACAACCAGGATCCGTTTTTTACCCAGTTTGGCAAGTTCTACTATGGTTTTGTCGGTGAAGGGGCCGAGCCAGTTTTTTGAAATCCGTGACTGGAAGCAAACCGTATAGCGGGAGGATTCCATCTGCAACCTGGCTGCCAGCAGCCTAGTGGTGGCATAGCAGGCTGCATGATAGCAATACCGGTTTTCCACGTTGACTTCCGTGGTACAACGACATTCATCGCAGGTTTTTCCGGGGTGTGAGGCTAGTACCTGGCTCAATGGCAATCCGTGGTAGCTGAAAAGAATATAATCGAATTCCCGGTAATTATGCTCTTCGATTTTTGAGGTCCAGGCTTCCAGGAAAAGGGGATGGTCATAATATTGAGTGATGGTGGTTAGGGCCGGAATTTTGAAGTTTGCACCGGACAGTCTCATAATTTTTTCCAGCACGGAGCCGGTGGTGGAAGTCGCATACTGGGGAAACAGGGGGAAAGCGATGATCCGTTCGGCTTTCTGGTCTTTCGCTTTTTTCAGAACTTCGGCAAGTCCGGGTTGTCCGTAATTCATGGCCAGTTCAACCTGGAAATCCTTACCCAGGAGAGCCTGCAATTTTTGCTGAAGCGACCGCCCATGAACGAGCAAAGGAGAGCCCTTCCCGGTCCATAATTTCCGGTATCGTTCTGTGGACCGACGTACTCGGAAAGGCACGATAATGAAGTTGACCAGTATTTTCCGGGCCAGCCAGGGCAAGGTAATGACGCGGGGATCGTTGAGAAACTGCAACAGGTACTTACGGACAGCAGAAACTTCTGGTTTATCGGGCGTTCCGACATTCAGGAGCAATACGGCTGTTTTTGGAGTCATACGCCGGTTTATCGGTAAATCATGTAAAAGGTCCGAGCCACCACGGTGATCAGGGTAGCAATGCCGTAGTAAAAAGATGCATACCCGAACCGGTTACGGTCGCCCGTGGTTTTCCGTATGAATATGCCTCCGATCTGCGACAGGATGAGGGCGAAAGTCATTACATAGAAATGCTCCACCACCCAGAACCGCAGGGAAGCCTGCTTCACGGCATGCTGAATATCTATTGACGATTTGGAGGCAGGGTCAATGAAGAAATACATGATGATGCCGTTGATCAGAGTAAGATACAAAAGGCCCATGAAGAGCAATGCAAGGTATTTATCCTTTTTGATATAGACGAGGTTTTTAAACCAGCCTGCCAGCGATCTGACCGAAAGCGTGACCGCTACCACCAGGAACAAAGCGCTGGTAAAAACATGCAGAAGGATCATGAACCGGTACATAGGCCTTTGTTTTGCGTTATACCAGGGTTGACAGCAGTTTCCCCTGTTTGATACGGTCGGCCATACCGATTCCATCGCGGATATTACCGCCCAGGATCAGCCCCTTGTGCATGGACTGTATTTTGTCGATTGCTTCCAGCTTTTCGCGGCTTTCAGCCCCGTATTGCGGGATAGCATGATGGTAACGGATGATTCTGAATACATCGGGGTTGAATTTACCGGGCTTCATGAGGTCGGTAAATTCCCTTGCCACTATAGTACGGATTTCATCATCGGTTTTTGCGAACAGGTCTTCACGGCGAACGCCTCCCACGAACACTGAACACAGGGCTCCTCCCTGCGGCGCTCGTCCCGATAACAGGGCGGAGAGGAACAGTACACCCAGCACATCGCGTTTTTCCTTGAACGGGATCAGTCCGCCGAAACCGTCGAGGGGCATTCCGTTCCATTCCCTGAAACCAAGCACTGCCTGGATAACCTTCGCATATTTCATCTTCTCCAGGGGAGAGATCAGGTTCCTGTCGACGAAAGGCAGCATGCTGCCAAGGGCATAGGCTCCTGTGGTAGTAATGACCTTGCGGGCTTTCACGGTGAATTTTTCACCATTCACCATTCCGGTAAGGGTATAGCCGCCTTCGGATGGAATGATTTCTGTATTTTTAGCATTGAGCAGGAACCTGTCTTTTCCTGCAGCCTGCCAAAGTGCGTTGGTGAGATTCGATAAGCCGCCTTCCACGGAAAACACCTTACGGGTAGCTTTCTTATCGCGTTCGCTCTTATTTTCGAACATTTTTTTCACTGAACCGCCAATGAAACTGCCGTAAGTCTGCTCTAAGTTGTACAGTTTCGGGAAGGCATATTTAGTGAGGAGAAGAGCAGGATCGCCCGAATATACGCCCAGGATGAACGGGTCAATGGCATAATCAAGGAAACTGTTGCCCATGCGCCTTTTTACCAGTCCGCTCAGAGGCTCTTCCGGATCAGTACCTCTTTTCCTGAAAGGTTCTCCCAGAATCCTGAACTTGTCCTTCAGAGTAAACAGAGGCGTTTTTACAGCCGAAACCAGGCCCATAGGCATGGCTTCCCATTTCCCGTTCTTCAGGATATACCGTTTGTTAACGTTTTCCCCAGCAATCTCGAGCTTGCATGCGTCTTTGAGGTCTTCAAAAATCTCTGCGGCATCGGGATTGCCCAGCACCCCGGTATTGGGGCCTTCTTCAAAGGTAAACCCATTCTCGTGGCTCGTTTGGATTACACCTCCGACCCTGTCTTTTTCTTCCAGTACGAGAAAATCGCGGTTGTTCCTTGACAGGTAAAATGCAGTAGTGAGACCGGTAAGCCCGGCGCCTATGACAACAATATCAACATTCTTTTCCATGGTGAATTATATGGTTTTTGAATACATTCCTTGTTTTACATCGAGTTGCGGGTCGAACGCCATGGCAATATTCCGTACCACCAGCATGCCCTGGCGGTTCACCTGGATGCCGTTATCGTTCAGTTCCAGCAGGTCGTCTTCGATAAATTCATCCAGTTTTTCAGGCGAAAACCTAAGGGCACTCTTCAGTTCATCCGCAGTAAGGCCAAACTGTGAGGCTGTTTCCTTGAAATCGAGAACTCCGTTGCACATCACGGCATTGATCACTTCGCGCACCATGATCTCTTCGGGTTTGAGGTGATAACCTCTTTCTATGGCCATGCCCTTATTTTCCACGGCTTCGATGTACTGCTCGTAATTCTTGATGTTCTGGCTATAGGCATTCCATAGCTGGCTGATGCCGCTGGATCCGAAGGCATACACCTGCCCGGTGGTTTCGCGGGTGCAGTATCCCTGGAAGTTACGGTGCAGCTTGTGTTCCTGCAGGGCTACGGCCAGGTCGTCGGTTGGTTTGGCATAATGATCCAGCCCTATAGGCACATAACCATTCGAAATGAGCATTCCGTAAGCCATTTCGAAGAGGTGAAATTTCTCCTCGGTGGTGGGCAGCCCAATTTTCTCCAGCTTTTCCATGGCCTTGTTCACCCAGGGCACATGGGCATACGAGAAGGTCACAAGCCGATCGGGCGAAAGGGCAAGGGCCTGGGTGATATTATCGGCAAAAATCTCGGGTGTTTGCCTTGGCAGGCCATAGATCAGATCGATGTTGATGCTGTTGAAATGATTTGCACGCAGATGGGCAAACAGCTCTTCCATGGGCAGGAGCGACGACAGCCGGTTCACTGCCTGCAGCACCTCGGCATGGAAATCCTGCACACCCAGGCTGATACGGTTGAAGCCAACGCGGGTCAGCATATCGATATGATCGTGGGTGAGGTAAGCGGGACTGCATTCCATGGCCACTTCCGCCTTAGGACTGAAAAGGAATTCATCTTTCAGCATAGCCATGATCTCCTCGATATATTCGAAAGGAATGGAATTGGGTGTGCCTCCACCCCAATGCACCTGGGTAACCGGCCTGTTCTTGTCGATCAGGGCCGATACCGTTCTGATCTCCCTGATCAGGGCCCGGACATACCGTTCAATGTGATTCTTTTCCTTGGCAATGCCCGTGTTACAACCACAGAAATGACATAACCGCGGACAGAAAGGAATATGAATGTAGATGGAAATGTTATGCGGTTGTTCGTGGTTCGAATCCAGCACAGACTGCCGGTAGTCGCCGGATGTAAACCCGGAATTGAAAAAGTTGGCCTGGGTTTAACTAGTATACCGCGGACCGGGCCTGTTATATTTCAGCAAAATGTCATTCATCACTGTCTTCTCCAATTAGCTGATTTTATCCATTCAACAAGGTATTTTGCATTTTCAAACGGAATACCCGGCAGGAATCCATGACCGAGATTAAAAATCCATTGATGTTCATTTTTCCCGAATTCAAGATATTTTACCAGTTCATTCTCTATGTCCTTCTGCCCCGCAAAGAGCAGCCTGGGATCGAGATTACCCTGCAATCCCACCCCGGGGTGCACCAGTTTCCTGGCTTCAGTAATGGGGGTTTGCCAGTCCACGCTTACAAAATCGCAGAGTTCGGGTGTGATGGTACTGAGTCCCGAGCCGATATCCTTTGGGAAATAGATAAACTTTATTCCTTTGTTGCGAACTGCCCTGGCTATTTTCTGAATGGAAGGGTAGAACATTTCCTGGTAAACATCGAAAGGAAGGATGCCTCCATGGGTTTCGAAAAGCTGGAAGGCGTCAATACCGTGTTCTATCTGCCGGGTGGCATATTCAATGGTCAGGTCAGTCACTACTTCGATGAGTTTCCGGACGAGGGATTTGTTTTGATATAAGAAGGCGATGGCCTGTACGAAGTTGGATTTGCTGCTGAGCCCTTCGAGCATGTAACAAAGAACGGTGAGCGGGGCTCCGGCAAACCCGATGAGGGGAGTGTTATCCGGTCTCGTTTTGATGATCTCATCGATAGCCTTGTATATGTATTCGAGTTTCGAAGGATCAGGATGCAGGGCTTCGAGTGGGTTGTCGTAATCCTTGAGGGGCTTGTCAAATTTGGGCCCATGGTCGGTGAAATCGAGTCCCATTCCCATGGCATAGGGAATAACCAGGATATCCGAAAAAAGTATGGCTGCGTCCACCCCCAGGTCGTGCACGGGAAGGAGGGTTACCTGTGCGGCCAGGGACGGGTTGCTCATCAGTTCCCAGAAAGAATACCTGCTGCGCATATCAAGGTAGGAGGGAAGCACTCGCCCGGCCTGTCGCATGAACCATACGGGCGGGCGCGAAGTGGGTCTGCCTTGCAGCGTTTCCAGGAAGATGGGATTTTGCATATGAGATGTTACCGGATTAGAGGGTGGATTAATGTTTCAGATGTTCCATGGCCTGTAGGGAGGCTTCGATAGTGGCTTCCAGTTCGGCATCGGTATGCGCGAGGGATATAAATGCAGCTTCGAACTGCGAAGGGGCAAGGTATATTCCGTTTTCGAGGGCCAGCTTGAAATATTTTGCATACCTGGCTGTATCGGCTTTTACAGCCGTTTGATATGAATTCACTTTTTTCACCTCCGTGAAAAAGAGAGTCATGCAGGAGCCAATGCGGTTGATCACGCCTGGAATACCTGCCTTTTCCAGGTTACGGCGCAGGCCGTTTTCCAGCAACGCTCCTTTCCGGTCAAGCTCTTCATAGAAGCCGGGCGTTTCGTCGATGATTTTCAAAGTGGCCAGTCCGGCGCTCATTGCCAGCGGGTTGCCCGCGAGGGTGCCTGCCTGGTACACCGGACCCAGCGGGGCAAGCTGACTCATGATTTCCTTGCGGCCTCCGTATGCACCCACCGGCAGTCCACCCCCGATGATTTTTCCCAGGGTAGTGAGGTCGGGAGTCACTCCGTAATATTCCTGGGCGCCCCCTTTGGCAATGCGGAAACCCGAGATCACTTCGTCGAAGATTAGCAAGGCGCCGTATTTCAGGGTGATCTCCCTGAGCCCTTCCAGGAAGCCCGGTTCGGGAAGGAATACACCCATGTTGGCGGGTACCGGTTCAACGATCACGGCGGCTACCTGATCGCCTTTTTCCTTAAAAATGGCTTCTACTGTTGCAAGGTCGTTATACTGGGCAATCAGCGTGTCTTTTGCAGTGCCCTGGGTAACGCCGGGACTGTCGGGGTAGCCCAGGGTAAGTGCTCCCGAACCGGCCTTGATAAGAAAACTATCGGCATGCCCATGATAGCAGCCCTGGAATTTGATAATGATATCGCGGCGGGTGTATCCACGGGCCAGGCGCAGAGCGCTCATTGTGGCTTCAGTACCTGAGTTCACCATGCGGACCAGGTCCATGGAAGGAACCATCTTTTTAATCAACTCGGCCAGTTCCGATTCGGCAATGGTAGGCGCTCCATAACTGGTTCCCAGCAGGGCTGCCTCCTGGATGGCGCTGATCACCCTTGTATCGGCATGGCCAAGGATCAT
>JAKAMP010000162.1 GCA_021812865.1 Bacteroidota bacterium
AGTGGGAAAGCTCTCGGCGCTGGAGGCGGCAAGGCTCCGTCGCGCCAAGCTGGGATTCATCTTCCAGAGTTATAACCTGCTCCCTGTGTATACGGTTTTTGAAAACGTTGAATTTCCTCTTCTTCTGTTGAATTTCACCGCACAGGAAAGGAAAAAGATGGTAAACGATTCTCTCGAATGGCTGGGGTTGACGAACAAATCACGCTCCAAACCCAGTCAACTTTCAGGCGGAGAATGCCAACGCGTTTCCATTGCCAGGGCCATGGTGAAAAAGCCTGAAATTATCCTGGCCGACGAACCCACAGCCAACCTCGATGCTGCGAATTCGCACAATATCCTGCAAACCATGAAGCGACTGAACAGCGAATTCAACACCACCTTTATTTTCGCTACCCATGATGAAAAGGTGATCGGGTATCTCAACCGCAAGATCACCCTGGCCGATGGTAGGGTTGCTGATGATGAAACCCTTGTCAAATCTTCAAACCTCAAGGTATGAGACTGGCATTCAAACTGGCTTATAAAAACCTGATCGGGGCCGGGTTAAGAACCTGGCTCAACATGATCGTGCTGTCCATTTCCTTCATCGTCATTATCTGGCATAAAGGACTGATCGACGGCTGGGATAACCAAGCCAGGCACGACATGATTGGTTGGGAAACCGGGGGTGGGCAATACTGGCAACAGAATTACGATCCCTATGATCCCTTTACCCTCGCCGACAGCCACGCAGCTATTCCTGCAGCATTGCAGGTGCAGATCGACTCAGGCAATTTGGTACCCATCCTCATTACCCAGGGGACTCTCTATCCATCGGGCCGCATGCAGACAGTCCTGATCAGGGGAATCGATCCTGGGCAGCATATCCTTAAACTTCCTGCGCATCTCCTCACCAGCGATTCCGCTCAGATCACGGCTTTGGTGGGAAGGAAGATGGCCGCCGATAACCGGATCAAAACAGGTGACGTAATCACCCTGCGCTGGCGTGATGTTCACGGAACATTCGACGCTGTGGATATTAAGATCGCCGGCATTTTCGATACCAATGTGCCTACGGTTGACATGGGACAGGTATGGATTTCGCTGCCCCTGCTTCAACACATGATGATGATGCCTGGTGAAGCCACTCTCATGGTGAAAAAGAATGATGCCTCAGGCTCTGTGATGGTTCACGGCTGGAAATTCAAGGATAAAGAGGTTCTGTTGAAAACCATCACCGAGGTAATCAGGATGAAATCAACCGGCGGTTTCATGATTTACGGCATTTTGATGCTTTTAGCCATGCTGGCCATTTTCGATACCCAGGTGCTTTCCATCTTCAGAAGGCAAAAGGAGATCGGCACCTTTGTTGCCCTGGGCATGACCAGAGGCCAGGTAATAGGATTGTTCACCCTGGAAGGCACCATGATGTCCATTCTTGCTGCTATCCTCTCGGCTGTTTACGGTATTCCACTGCTAGCCCTGCAGGCGGTAAAAGGATTATCCATCCCGGGAAGCAGTACAGATTATGGGCTGGCCATGGCCGATAAGATCTTCCCGGTATACAGCGCCGGGCTGGTGGCGGGAACCGTTGCGTTTATCCTTGTGACCACTACCATTGTGAGCTACCTGCCATCGAGAAAGATAGCAAAAATGAAACCAACCGAAGCATTAAGGGGGAAACTTCAATGATACAGTTCATTTTCAAGGGAATATGGAGAGACCGGCAGAGAAGCGTGCTGCCGGCAATCGTGGTGGCCATGGGTGTAATGTTAACGGTGTTGTTCCAGAGCTGGCTCAGCGGGATATTCGGGGAAAGCATTGAGTTCAATGCGAATTTTTCCACAGGACATGTCAAGATTATGTCGAGGGCTTATGCTGCCGATGCCGACCAGATACCCAACGACCTGGCCCTGATGGGAACCGATACCCTGATGCGGGAATTGCATCAAAACTATCCCCAATTTGACTGGTCTCCACGAATAAGGTTTTCGGGACTGATCGATGTTCCGGACAGTCTCAGGGAAACCCGGGTACAGGGACCGGCCACTGGGCTTGGCATTGACATGCTCTCAGGCGATTCGTCGGAAATCATGCGCATGAACATTGCCCGGGCGCTGAAACGCGGGCGGCTCCCCTCCCACCCGGGAGAAATTCTCATCAGCGACGAGTTTGCACATAACCTGAGCGTCCATCCCGGCGATACGGTGACCCTGATCACGACCACAATGAACGGCAGCCTGAGCATGTATAACTTCAGGATTGCAGGAACGGTGGCCTTTGGAACTGAAGCCATGGACAGGAGCTCGATCATTGCCGATATTGGCGATGTGAGAAGCGCCCTTGACATGGAAGATGCAACCGGTGAAATTGTAGGATTTCTCAAAACGGGACAATACGATGAAAAGGTCATCCTGCCGGTAGTGAAACAGTTTAACGCAGAATACAGTCACTCGAACGATCAGTACTCTCCCGTTATGGAAAGCCTGAGGGGGCAGAACAATATGGCTACGATGCTGGATTATTCAGCAAAACTTGAGTTTATGCTGATTATTATATTTGTCCTGGCAATGTCGTTGGTTTTATGGAATGCCGGACTGCTGGGAGGCCTCAGAAGGTATGGTGAATTCGGTCTCAGGCTTGCACTCGGGGAAGAAAAAAGGCACATTTACCTGAGCATGATATGGGAATCCGTTTTTATCGGGATAATCGGATCGGCAGCCGGTACCCTGATCGGGTTGCTGCTTGCCTGGCAATTGCAACATCATGGTCTCAATGTGGGCGATATGATGAAAAATGCCGCCATGATGATGCCTTCCATACTGCGGGCACGGATATCACCGGTAACCTGGATCGTGGGTTTCGTTCCCGGCCTGGTCTCGACCGTTGCAGGAGCGATGCTCGCGGGAATAGGCATATATAAAAGAAGAACCACACAACTATTCAAAGAACTGGAAATATGAGAATGATAACCTTTATAGCGCTATCCCTTTCTGCAAGCGTATGCGCCCAGCTACCCGATGCCAAAAGTATCGTACAGAAAGTGGACGATAACATGTCGGCCAGCAGTCGCATCTTTACCTCCAAAATGATCATCCACAACCGGAGAAACACCCGGACGGTGGAATCGAAAACCTGGAGCATGGGAGAAAACAAAGCCTATACCGAATACCTCTCTCCTGCCAGGGAAAAAGGAACCAAAATGCTTAAGCTCCAAGACCAGTTGTGGATATATTCGCCCGAAACGGACAGAATTATCCAGATATCAGGTCATATGCTCAGGCAATCGGTGATGGGCTCGGATATGTCATACGAAGATATGATGGAAGACCCAAAACTGCTGAATCACTACAAGGTCGAAATAGCCGGGGAAGAATCGATTGCAGGGAGAAGCTGCTGGATCATCAGCCTCGCCGCTTTCACTCCCGACGTGACCTATGAACGGCGAAAACTCTGGGTGGACAAGGAGCGTATGGTGCCTGTAAAAGAGGAGATGTATGCCAAAAGCGGCATCCTGCTTAAGAAAACTGAGTTATCTGATTTTGAAAAAATACAGGGTCGCTGGTATCCAAAAACCATACTCTTTAAAGACATGCTGAAAGAAGGATCGGGCACCGAATTCGTGATGGAGGACATTCGCTTCGACGTACCCATTCCCGACTATATCTTTTCAAAGGCAAGCCTGAAGCAGTAGATTCAGATTTTCCTGAGGAATATAAATTCATGCAGGGATTGAATTTTGATCTGTGACTGAAACGTCATTTTTCAATGCTATTGGCTGTTAGCTGTTGGCTATTGGCAGAATCTTTTATTGATGAGGATTTTTCAACTGCATGACCATTTCATGTCGCTGTTTGTTTAAGATTTCAAATTTAAGGTTGTTGGTTTGATCATTGAAGTTACAAGTTTTAAGTTCCATCAGGAAAAAGCTGAATGAATATCATCTCTTCAATATCGCGTGATAGCCAGAAAACCATCATATCTTTGATATATCCTGCTAAAAGCGAATGGCTAAAGGCTAACGACCTTGAAAAACAATTATCTTTGTTCTCAGTCAAAAAAAACATAATCATGAAGGCAATGATGTTAACCGGGATCAGGGCGATAGAGATGCGGGAAGTTCCCGATCCTAAGCTGCAGAACCCGGGCGATGTAAAAATCAAAATGCTGGCGTTGGGCGTTTGCGGCTCTGACATACATTATTACACCGATGGGAAGATCGGTTCGCAGGTGGTGCAGTATCCTTTCACTGTTGGACACGAAGGCGCCGGTGTGGTGATTGAAACCGGAAGCGCTGTTACCCGGGTAAAAAAAGGCGATATCGTGGCCATCGATCCGGCCATGCCCTGCTGGACCTGCGACCAGTGCAAGGCCGGGAGGCATCATACCTGCCGTAAGCTGAAGTTTCTGGGATGTCCGGGCCAGGCAGAAGGCTGCCTATCGGAATTCATCGTGATGCCCCAGGAAAGCTGCTTTGCTCTTCATCATGGTATGACGTCTGACCAGGCTGCGATTTCCGAGCCCCTCTCCATCGGCGTATATGCCGTAAGGCGTTCCATTCCCATGCAGGGAGCCAGGGTGGGCATTCTTGGATATGGCCCCATCGGCATGAGCGTGATGCTGGCCGCCAGGGCCATGGGCGCAGAAACCTTTTATGTAACCGACAAGATCGAAGAAAGGCTGAAGATGGCCAGGCAGGAAGGAGTCGCCTGGGCTGGTCATGCCGAAGACAATGTGGTGAAAGCCATTAAGGAAAGGGAGCCGCTTGGACTGGATGTGGTGTTTGAATGCTGCGGTCAGCAGGAGGCAGTTGACCAGGCCATTGAAATCGCTAAACCCGGTGGAAAGATCATGATTGTAGGAATACCTGAATTTGACCGGTGGTCGATGGATGTGGATGATACCCGCAGGAAGGAGATCACCTTTCAGTTTGTTCGCCGGCAGGTGGATTGTGTGCAGGAATCGCTCGACCTGATCCATGAAGGGAAAATCAAGATCGACCGTATGATCACCCACCGGTTTTCCTTTGCGCAGGCCAGGGAAGCATTCGACCTGGTGGCAGGGTATGAAGACGGCGTAATGAAGGCCATGATCGACTTTTAAACAGGGGCCTTCCCTACCCTTTCACAGCAAAACGTTTCGGATTCACACATTGCTTGCCATACCCACCAGGGCCACCGAGGCAATCAGCAACAGTAAGCCTGCCATAAGTGTGGCAATGGTTCTTTTCGACACCCCCTTCCATTCCCCGGTAAGAATACCAATGAGGTTGCTGAATACGATTACGCAGCTAAAGAGGATCGTCCAGGACAGAAACCCCAGATCAGAAGGCACCCTGGTCGTGCCCATTCCTTTGAACACAAACTGGGCGAACCACACCGCGCCGGCCAGCAGGGCAAACAAGTAATTCATCCGCAGAGGAGTATGGCGGTTGGAGAAGTCGGCAAACGAACGGTTCCTGATGAGCAGTACGGTGCAGTAAATGAAATTGAAGGCGAATCCTCCGATAAGCAGCACAGCATACACCGCGTTGTATTTCCATATCGTGCCCGGGTTATGAGCATTGGCGATATCGGCCATTGATTTTCCCGTGGCTTCGCCAAAGGCGAAGCAGGCGCTCATGATCCCCGCCACCAGAGCCACCAGCAGTCCTTTCTTCAGGTTAAAATCCTTTTGTCCCTCTGCAGCTTTCAGGTCCTTCTCCTTCAGCGAGGCGGCCCAGCCTGCAATGCCAATGCCTGCAAGGGAGAGGGCTATGCTGCCCAGCACGATCAATCCCCTGCTGCCGGCAAACATCAGGTTCATCTGCACAGAAAGCGCCGCGCCAATGCCCTCAGGCGCAGGGGTTTGGCCAACGAGTATTGGCACCAGCGGCGACAGCAAGGTGGACAGGGCGCTGGTAAGTCCGAGGGGAAGCGAATTTCCCAGTCCGATGCCCAGATAGCGTATGGACAATCCCCAGGTCAGTCCGCCTATGCCCCACCCGAAGCCGAAAAGCACCGGTAGCCAGAAACTGCTGGCAGGCGTTTCGCCGATGATGGCAAAAAGAGAGGGAACGGTGATCAGCGCCACAATCCAGGGCGCCAGTATCCAGGCCGACATACCCTGTATGATCCAGCCGGTCTCCCACGACCAGTTTTTAACATATTTCAGCGGAAGGTAAAATGCGCCGGAAGCAAGGCCCCCGGTCATGATCAGCAATAGTCCTGCAATTGCGCCCATAAAATCCGGATTTAGCGGGAATAAAATAGGGAAATTTTTTGGGGAAAAGCAAATTCAATACCGTTTGAGAAGAGACATTTTTACTAGGGGCAATAAATTGACAAGGAATGCATTGAGAGCGATTTAAGATTAGATATTTATACAGCTATTGGCTTTGGGCTGAATTTTTCAATGGGGTGATTTAATAATGAGGTTCCGGGTTTAAGGTTTAAAGTTTCGGGGTTGAAGTCTGAAATATGATTCCTACTTTTTGAATGAGGGGAAATGTATTTGCTTATGCCCCTTCAGGGCGTTTGGTTCTCTTCCCTTTCTTTCACAAGGCGATGCCCTATTTTGCTGCTGATGCCCCTTCGGGGCGAACAGCCTGAAGTACTGTATTCGTTTATAACAGATATTCTCCTCATGAAACCCTGAAAGGGTTTAAGCAATCACCTGGGGGGAATCCCCAGGTGGTTTCAGGTGAGATACCCATGAGCC
>JAKAMP010000163.1 GCA_021812865.1 Bacteroidota bacterium
GGGACGTGGGTCCGGGTAGGGATGGTGGTTCTGGAGGGAAGGCGGGTGGGGCTGATGAGGAGCCGCTGGTGGCAGGTTATTTGGGCTGAACAGGACAGAATCCCTTACAAACTGGTGATATGCCAATTCCAGTTGCTTTTCCATCAGACTTCTCTGTTGCATCACTTGTTGAACATATACCCTGTATTTTTCTGTTTCGTTCTGCAGGAGCATAATTTTACGGGAATGATAATCCAGCAGGATGAAATTGTTATAGTCCAAAAGGGTTTTCATGAAACGGGCATATTCCGACTGTACCTCCCCAAGACTGTAATATTCGTTGAAAAGGGATGCATGGAGCAGATTTCCTTTTGTGGGGTGAAGCAAAAAACTGTCCAGGTTCGAATAAAGGGAAAGAACCTGCCTGTAATCGGCCGGATTCTGCAGCACAGCAAGCAATTCACCTGCGCTGACCCATTGTTTTTCCCGGACCCCCATATGGGCAATTTTCCCGTTCACCCTGGCTAATACTGGGGCCGGCGGATTCTCTGAAGTAACCACTATCCCGGAAACGATCCTATCGGGATATCTGAATATCCAGGAAGCAAACAAAATTAGTCCAAACACAAGTATCACCAAGGCAGTTCCCCAACGAATGATCCATGAAGGAGTTCTCCCTATAATTTCATCCGTATCGCCAGCCAGCCGGAAGAGGTCATTTTCGCCTGAATGCTCAGCCTTGTTTTTCATTTGCCTATGTTTTACAATCCCAGTTCCAGCTGGTCCCTGATGAGATGATAATACGCTCCCTGCCTGGCAATCAGTTCATCATGCGTGCCTGTTTCGGTAACAGTACCTTTATGCAACACAATGATCTGGTCGGCATTGCGGACCGTGCTGAGTCTATGTGCCACCACAACCACAGTTTTGCCGGTAAAATATT
The DNA here is from genome assembly GCA_021812865.1 of Bacteroidota bacterium. Classification (GTDB taxonomy): domain Bacteria; phylum Bacteroidota; class Bacteroidia; order Bacteroidales; family JAAYUG01; genus JAKAMP01. Next base: position 923 of record JAKAMP010000163.1, read on the forward strand.
GCTGCAGGTTTTCCAATATCTGCTTTTCATTTCTTGCATCGAGGGCATTGGTAGCCTCGTCAAAAAACAGGTAGCCAGGATCCTTATACAGCGCCCGGGCAATGAGTAGGCGTTGTTTCTGCCCCTGGCTCAGACCCTGCCCGTTACGTCCCACTTTTGTATGATAGCCCATGGGCAGCGAATCAACGAATTCGTCGAGGTTTGCCAGCCTGGAAACTTTACGCATGTGTTCGGGATCAATCTGCTCGGCTCCAGGGGCTATGTTTCTTGCCAGGGTATCCGAAAAGACGAACCCATCCTGCAAAACCGCTCCACAGGCATTTCTCCATGTTTTTGGATGCAAACGACTAAGCAATGTATCCCCAATTCTGATCTCCCCTTCAACAGGCTGGTAAAATCCAAGCAACAACCTGATCAGTGTAGTCTTGCCCGAACCGCTTACACCTACTATGGCTGTAATTTTATTCTCAGGAATCTCAAGGCTGATATTATTCAGAACGGTAGGAGAATGCGGCCCTTCATACTGAAAAGTAACACCATTCACTTTGATTTGCCCTGATGAAGGAGATTCAGACAGGATTTCCCGGTTGGAATCTGCCTCAGGTTTCTTTTCAGCAATATCGGTAATTCTATCCAAGCTGATGCGTGCGTCCTGCATGAGCTGCATGAAATATATCAGCTGGTTAAGCGGACTGTTGAGCTGTCCCAGTATATAAGAAACGGCCAGCATCATCCCCAGCGTGAGATGTCCGTGAATCACCGCCGCTGCGGCCATAAAGGTGATGAGTATATTTTTTAGTTCATTGATGAAGGAAGCCCCGGCCTGCTGGTACTGTTCGAGCCGGAGACTTCGCATTTTCAGCCGGAATATTCCTGCCTGAACCCTCTCCCACTCCCAGCGTTTCTGGCTCTCACAATTATTCAATTTGATTTCCTGCATTCCCGAAAAGATTTCTACGAGATGGTTCTGGTTCTGCGCAGCCCCTTCGAACAGCTTGTAATCCAGCGTCCTTCTCCTTTGCATAAAAGCAGCTATCCAGGACACATACAAAGCGCTACCAATAAGGAATACCAATAGGATGCCGAGATTGTATACGGCCAGTACCACTGCGAAAATCAGCACGTTCACCAACGAAAACAATATACTAAGAGATGCCGAAGCGAGAAAGGTCTCAATCCTTTTCTGATCGGATATACGTTGCAGATAATCGCCCATGAGTTTGGTTTCGAAGAATTCCATGGGCAGTTTCATGAATTTTGTAAGAAAATCTGAAACCAGCGAGATATTCACCCTGGAACCAATATGCAACAAGATCCAGCTTCGGGTGAATTCTACGGATACACGGCTGATAAACAAAAACAGCTGGGCTGCAAGCACCAGATATACAAAGCCCAGGTCCTGGTTGTTGATGCCAATATCAACCATACTCTGGGTAAGCAATGGAAAAAGAAGCTGAAGAAAACTTCCCAGCAGGAAACCAATGCTAATCTGAACCAGTAGCTTTCTATTGACTTTCAGATAGGAAAACAAAACAGAAAAACCTTTTCTCGTTTCTTTTTCATCATCCATTGCAAAAAACGAGGGGGAAGGGCGGAGAAGCAAACAATGACCCTGAGGAGAGCCCTCCACGGAAGTGCTTTCCCATCCGCTTCTGAATTCGGCCTCATGATATACAACGGTGCCGAATGCCGGATCTGCTACATATACCTTGTCCCTGCGGACCTTATATACCACAACAAAATGATTCTGCTTCCAGTGAGCAATACATGGCATGGGCGCCTCATCCCTGAGCTGGTCATAACCCATTCTTGCACCGGTGGATTGAAACCCGAGTGATTCAGCCGCATCGCTGATCCCGAGCAGAGATACTCCCTGCCGGCTCAGGTAGCTGAGATCCCTGAGTTTTTGCAGGCTCAGGCTTTTCCCATAATATTTTGAAACCATCTGTAGGCAGGCCGGCCCACAGTCCATGGAATCGAGCTGTCTGAAAAAAGGGAAAGACCACATAAATTCGAACACTCAGAAAGAGAGAAAATTTAGCAAATTCATTCCAAGAGAACAAGGTAATATGGAAAAATTAAATAACTTTTCTCAGATCGCACCCGATATCAGTGGTTCTCATATTTTTTTGTGTTTTATGCAACGGAAAGTAAATGGAAAAGGTTGATCCATTCAGGGCGTTAGGTTCTACCCAGACCTTCCCCTGCATGGCATCAATAATGGCTTTGGTTATTTTTAATCCGAATCCTGAATCGTTGGTAAGGCTGCGCAATGAATATCCCGAACGGCTGTAATTTTCGAGCAATAGCTGCCCTGCCTTCGCCAACCCTCCTTGCCCGGAATCCGAAACATAAAACCTCAGGTCAGATTCACCCGATATATCGTACCCGAATTCGACAATCCCTTTCTGGGAAAGTTTCAGGGCATTACCAATCAAACCGCCAAGCACCTGCCTGAGTCTTAATGGATCGGCAGTAATCCAGAGCGGTTCTTGATTTTCCGGGGAATCCAGAAGTAGAACCACTGAGTACTTCTCCATCCGGTGTTTCTGTATCCTGAATAGCTGGTACAGGTCGCACATCAGCTCATTTACATCCATCTCCTGTTCCTGCAGCTTCAGATCATTGCTTTCGGCCATGGCCGAATCGGTCATCTGTTCGAACATATCGAGCAGGTTATGGCAGCATTCCTGAATATAGATGATATATTCCTCCCTGTCCTCCGCAGAAAGGTTCTCGTTTGTCATCAGTTCAGAAAAGCCCATGATGGCATGAATAGGCGTACGAAACTCATGAGAGATTTCGGACAGGAATGAATACCTCATCCGGATTACCTCCCGTTCTTTACCGGCCAGTTCATTTTCCAATTCCGTAATCCTGACCATAAGAGAACGATATAAATCATCCTTTTCCATAGTCACAATCGCATTGTCGTTTCACCTCCTGCAGCATCAAAAGAAGTAAGAGAACTTTCTCCTGATTAACCCTTAAGTCTGAAAATGCTTAATAATTGATAATTTACTTCAAGTATTTTAACAGAGATTTTGCTTGTTTCTGATAGTATCCGCTTTTCAATGCCAGTTTATTGAAGTGGTCCCGTGCTCGGGTTTTCTCATCCTGCATCAGCAGACATAGTCCGCAATACCACTCGGCCTGGTCAACATATAAACTGTTTCCCTGGTCAATGATCGCCCGGAAATTAGTTTCAGCTTTACGGAATTCACCCAGCTCCATCCTGGCAACGCCACTATACAGCAATGCTGAACGATCCTCGGGATTTGCCTTCAGCAGTTGATCAAAAATTGCGACTGACTCCCGGTATTGTCCATCTTCGTATAATTTACATGCCTTTTCATAGGCAACAGGGGTACTGATGGAACCTGACCGGAAAGTTATCCCAGTTTTATAGGGATGATAGTAAGTCGCATAAATTTCGGTGGCAGTATGTGGCTTATGCATGACATCATTCAGTAAAAAGGTCATGAACAGCAGAAGCAGAAACACTGCGGCGGTAAGGAGCGCTCTAACAAAAATCTTCCGGTTATGCCTCTCACGTTCAGCATGCAGATATTCCTGTCCGATTTCGCTAACCACCTGCCGAAATTGCAACACATCACTGTCGGATTCAATAGCCTGTACAAGCTCTTTGTAAAAATTCACCTTTTTCAGCAAAGACGGATTTTTGGCAAGCAGGTCCTCAAACCTGGCTTTTTCCTCTCCCGCCATTTGCCCCAGCGCATATTTTTCAGCCCAATCGTCCACTTGATTTGTTTCCATGTTATTATAGGATGTATATTCTTAATACCTCTTTGCCATATTTATGGCATCAAAAAATCAAAAATATTTTTCCACACCCTCACAAACAAATACAAAACTATTGTCAATCAATATAATACAATAGCAATGCACCGTTTTCAACGATTAAAAATACTATTTTCTTCCCTTCCATTAATATATCTGATGGCTAAATCGGGTGGCAGGTAGGAATAATCACTTTCTTCCATTAATTAATACGTTCCTCTTTCGCAATCAGTCAGACACCGCGCTAAAACTGACGACAAATCCATTCAAGAGATGGCCTTATCTCACGAAATAATAAATGTCCGGTTTATTCAGAACCGGCAACTCGAAATCAACCCTGAATTATTCGGGAATTTTTGTGCCAGTTGTGTCTGTTCCGTCTGTTGTAGTATCTCCTCCACGGATCAACATCATTTCATTCATGGTGAGTTGTGTAAAAACTTCAGGCTTGCAGGATTTTCTATTCGAAGAAAAGGAAAACAGTGTTTTCATGGTTATGTTTTTTAGGTTAATGACTAATGAAAGTTCTCTCTAACCTTAAGTACCATGATTGCAAAAACGTGACATGGATTTATGCACATTTATTTTTTCTTTATACACTTATTTAATTTTCTGACCATTACAGCTTAGCTATTTTATTCCCATAGCCCAAGGCAAAAAAAGAATACCTCTGAGGCATGATTTATAGAGACCCAAAAGGGGTATCCTCTGTATAAAAGGGCTGATGCGATACTTTAAGGTGTTTAAGGATTTGCTCATTACGGCATTTATGCGGGCATATCTGACAGGCAATTATTATATTAGCATTTAAATCTATCCCTATGAATGAGGATGATCCGAGTAGTTGTAAACGCAAACCAACCATCCTCGGCAGACTTTATTGGTTCCTATTCATACTCTGGGCATTGCCTGGACTGAAAGGCAATGGGCAGGAGAAGGAGATTTCATTGGACAGGGCACTTCAAAATGCGAATTTCTGTTATCATAAAACTTTATTTAAAGATGCATTGCACTGGTGCGAATTGGCAGAAGCTACCCGAACGGATCGTTCTTCAGCCTCATTCATGAATATTGAGTACGTAAAAGCATCGTCCCTCATTGAACTGAAACAATACAGGAAAGCTGACTCATTGATTTCAGAGCTGTTTTTGTTATTGAAAAAACCTGGACAGGGAAACCCGGAAATATTATCCAATCTTCATTATCTCAAAGGGATGATCCTTATCAGAACTTTCGATCCCAACACAGAACGGATGATCAGTGAATCCCAGGCATGCATCGACATAAAGGAGAAGCACAAATTGCTGGATACATTCCTCATCAAGGCATACAACAATATCTCTTATGGAATCAGTCTGATAGGCGATAACAAACGAGCCCTTAAATATGCCCGTAAGACTATTGAATTGACCATTGAGCTGGAAGGACCGGAATCTCCCAGACTTGGACGGTATTATACCAACCTGGCCATCAACTACAGCGATCTGGGACAGGCACAGGAGGCGATGAAAATGTATGACCTTGCAGAAAATACTATACTGAGAACTTATGACAGACAGTATCCTTACCTTGCCGGTATATACATGAATAAGGCCATTGCCTTCAAGGATAAAGGTGATTTTGACCGGGCCCTTGAATACTATAGAAATGCTGAACGTATTTATCTTGCCAACCCCAAACTTCCTTACAATTTCCTTGGAAATACATACAGACTCATGGCCTCTCTATACCTTGGCAAGAATGACTATACCAAGACCATATATTATGTACGAAAATCCCTGCTATTTACTAGCGATCCGGGGAATCTGGGTCAGCTTTATCTTTTGATGGGAATCAGTTATCGGAATAGCGACCAAGCTCTCAAAGCCATTCCCTTTTTCGAAAAGGCTATAGAGTACCATAAGAAATTAGGTGAGCATTACTTCCGGCTGGGATTTGATTATTATTCCCTTGGC